>DAOUGF010000680.1:0-14872 GCA_034429295.1 Chloroflexaceae bacterium | reverse complement strand
GGGGGCGGCAGCCCCACTGCGGGGTGCGGGGGCAGCAGCCCCACCGCGATGGCGAAGCCGCCGCCCGCCGCGAAGGCGCCTAGTGAAACTGCTCCGCCTCGGTGCTGCCCGCCAGGGCCGTGGTGGAGGAGGTGCCGCCGGAGATCACCAGGCTCACCTCATCGAAGTAGCCCGTCCCCACCTCTCGCTGATGCCTGACGGCGGTGAAGCCGTACTGCTCGGCGGCGAACTCCGCCTGCTGGAGTTCGGCGTAGGCCGCCATACCCCGCTCGCGGTAGTTGTAGGCCAGGTTGAACATGCTGTAGTTGAGGCTGTGGAAACCGGCCAGGGTGACGAACTGGAACTTATAGCCCAGCTTGCCGAGCTCATCCTGGAAGCGGGCGATCTCGTCGTCGCTGAGCTTCTTCTTCCAGTTGAAGCTGGGCGAGCAGTTATAGGCGAGGAGCTTGCCGGGATAGCGGGCGTGGATCGCCTCGGCGAAGCGCCTGGCCTCATCGAGGTTGGGCTCGGCCGTCTCGCACCAGACCATGTCGGCGTACTCGGCATAGGCGAGGCCGCGGGCGATCGCCTGCTCCAGCCCGGCCCGCACATAGTAGAAGCCCTCGGGCGAGCGCTGGCCGGTGAGGAAGGGCCTATCCCGCTCATCAATGTCGCTGGTGATCAGGTTAGCGGCGTTGGCGTCGGTGCGGGCGATGATCAGCGTCGGCACGCCGCAGACGTCGGCGGCGAGGCGGGCGGCCACCAGGTTGCGCACCGCCTGCTGGGTGGGAAGCAGCACCTTGCCGCCCATATGGCCGCACTTCTTCTCGGAGGCCAACTGGTCCTCGAAATGGACACCGGCGGCGCCGGCCTCGATCAGCGCCTTGGTGAGCTCAAAAACGTTCAGTGGGCCGCCGAAGCCGGCCTCGCCGTCGGCCACGATCGGCGCGAACCAGTGGATGTTGCCCTTGCCCTCGCTGTGCTGGATCTGATCCGCCCGCTGCAGCGCCTGGTTGATCCGCTTCACCACCATCGGCACGCTGTTGGCGGGGTAGAGACTCTGGTCGGGGTACATCTGGCCGGCGAGATTGGCGTCGGCGGCCACCTGCCACCCGCTCAGATAGATCGCCTTAAGCCCGGCCTTCACCTGCTGCAGCGCCTGGTTGCCAGTGAGAGCGCCCAAGGTGTTCACGAAGGGCTCGCTGTGCAGCAATTCCCAGAGCCGCTCGGCGCCCTTGCGGGCGAGTGTGTGCTCCACCTGGAGCGAGCCGCGGAGCCTGTAGACATCCTCAGGGCTGTAGGGGCGGGTGATTCCCGCGAAGCGGGGCGTGCTCCAACTCTCGGCGATCCTTGCGATCTCCTGCTCGTCGCGCATGGCTCAGATCCTTTCCTCGGGGCTGCCGGCCTGGCGAGGCGCTGCGCGATCTAGGCGGCAGAAACGCCCGGGCGAACAGTGAACTGGCCGCTGGTCACCGCCGACCCCGGATGCCGCAACGCGTTATGCACATCGTTTGCACAGACCTCGTGGCATGCAGTATGGCGGCAGGAGTTACATGCTAGTTACAAGTTTCACATGCTCATTCCCAATTGCGCTCGTAATTCAGCTTGAGTTTCTCGAGGATCGCCTGCTCGAGGTCGATCTCCAGCAGATAAGCGAGCTGAAAGAGATAGTTAGCGATGTCGGCGAGCTCCCCGGCCAGCGCGGCCTTATCCTTCGGCTCATCGGTGAACTGGAAATGCTCGAGCAGCTCGGCGGCCTCGACGGCCACGGAGATCGCGATGTTGCGGGGCGTCTGCGGGAAGATCGTGTCGGGCGCGTACCAGCCCTTGTCGGTGACAAACTTGTTGATCAGATCGGTGAGCGCTTTGATGTCCACGTCGGCCTCCTATGACTCTGCGAGCGTCGGCGGCGCCAGGAAGGGCGCGCCGCCGGGCAAGTATAGCAGCGGGCGTGGTACAATGGACTGTTAGCCGGCCCGCAACTTGATATCGAAGTGATGCGGGTCGCTGGCGTTCAGGCGACGACGGGCCTGATAAGGAGGAAAGCATGGTCACCGTAGACCAGATTCTAGCCTACTGTGAGCGGGAGATCGCCGCGCGTCACTTGGCGGCCGACCGGGAGGGCCTGCGCCGCATCCAGCTTGCCTTGGGGGTGTTGATGGACGCCGCTCAGAGCGCCGATGACCGCGAGAGCGCCGTTCGCTTCCGCAACCTCGCCGCCAAGGCCGCCAACTTTCAGGAGCAGCTCGAGAAGTGAGCCATGAGCGGTGAGAAGCCGGCTCAGGCACCGGTGATTCTCACTCCGCCCGCTCACTTCATGCGCGACGCGTATGAACCTCCCCGTCTCTCTCGCCGACATCCAGGCGGCCCGCAGCACATTGCGGGAGGTGATCCTGGCCACACCCACGCTGCCGGCGGCGCGGCTCTCGAGCGAGCTCGGCGCCCAGATCTTCTACAAGGCCGAGAACACACAGCACAGCGGTTCGTTTAAGATCCGCGGCGCCTATAACACCATCGTCCACCTGAGCAAGGAGGAGCAAGCCCGCGGCGTGATCGCCCCATCGGCCGGCAACCACGCCCAAGGCGTGGCGATGGCCGCCCAACTCATCGGCGTGCGGGCGGTGATCGTGATGCCGGAGCGGGCGCCGCTGACGAAGGTGATAGCGACCAAGCGCCTCGGCGCGGAGGTGGTGCTCCACGGGGCCAGCTTCGACGATGCCGTGGCCCACGCGCGGGTGCTGCAGGCCGAGCACGGCTACACCTACATCCACGCCTTCGACCACCCGCGGGTGATCGCCGGCCAGGGCACGATCGGCTTGGAGCTCGCCGAGGAGTTGCCGACGCTCAACACGCTGGTGGTGCCGATCGGCGGCGGCGGCCTGATCGGCGGCATCGCCATCGCGCTGAAGGCCCTGCTCCCCGATACGCGGATCGTCGGCGTGCAGGCGGCCGGCTGCGCGCCCGTGCCCCTATCGATCGCCGCCCACACGCCCTGCGCCGTGCCCACCGCGCGCACCATCGCCGACGGCATCGCGGTGAAGCGGCCGGGCGACCTCACGCTGCCGATCATCGAGGCGCTGGTAGACGAGGTAGTGACGGTGGAGGAGGACGAGATCGTGCTCGCCATCGCCCACGTGGTACAGAACAGCCGCCTGGTGGTGGAAGGCGCCGGCGCCGCTGGCGTCGCCGCGCTGCTCAGCGGCAAGGTGCGCCTGCGGCCGGGCGAGGTGGCAGCCACCGTCCTCGGCGGCGGCAATATCGACAGCAATCTGCTGGCCCGCGCGCTGGAGACGGCGCTAGTGCGCCAGGGCCGCTACCTGCTGCTGCGCACCAGCGTCGAGGATCGCCCCGGCGGCCTGGCCAAGCTGGTAAACTATGTTGCCGAGGCGGGCGCCAGCGTGCTCGACCTCTTCCACCGCAGGGCGATGTGGCGCGTGCCAATGGACGTGGCAGGCGTGGAACTGGTGCTCGAGGTGCGCGATGAGGCCCACGCCCAAGCCGTGATCGACCAGCTCACCAGCTACGGCTACCACATCGAGCGGGGCGGCATGGGCGACTGGCCAGTGTGAAATGACAGGAGACAGGAGACAAGGGGACAAGGGACATCCTGACGGCGCCGATAGGTGTCACCTTGTCTCCTTGTCACCAATGCGGGGGATAAAGCCAGCTTATGCGAGCTCTTCAGAGCCGGCTGCAGCAATTTCGGGGTGTTGAGTTTCAGCTGCTCTTCACTGTGCTGCTCTTCTTCGCGGCGGGCTACCTGCTGGTGGTGGCGGCCACGCGCCAGCGGGAGTTTGTGGCGACCGTCCCTGGGGTGCTGAGCATCCTCTGGCCGTCAACCCTGCCCCTACTGCTCTTCATCCTCGTCTCCTTCGGCCTGAGCTTCAACAGCCCTCAGGCCGATCAGGTGCTGCTGCCGCTGGTGGCGTTGCTGGCCGGATTGAGCCTCATGCTCACCGCCAGGCTGGAGCCGAGCCTCAACGCGCTCTACAAATGTACGGCCGCTGATGGCACGATCTTTAACTGCTACGAGGGCGTGGCTGCCCGCCAGTCGCTCTGGGTTACCCTGGGCGTGCTCGGGCTCGCCGCCATGCTCTTCATACCCTGGGATCGGCTGCTGATCCGGACGCTACGGCTCTCGCTGTTCGACTTCCTCGACCACTACCGCTATGTCTGGCTGGCGCTGGGCCTGCTGCTGATCTTCGCCACCTTCGTCTTTGGCGTGGACCCGAACGGCTCGGGGGTGAAAGTCTGGTTCAACTTCGGGCTGTTCCTCTTCCAGCCATCGGAGCTACTGAAGATCATCCTGGTGATCTTCATGGCCTCGTTCCTGAACGAGCACCGCGAGGTGGTAGCCTCGGGCTACCGCCTCGGGCCGTTGACCCTGCCGCCACTGCCCTACTTGGTGCCGATCGCGGCGATGTGGGGCATCGCCATGGGCACGATCGTCTTCCAGCGAGACCTGGGGGCGGCCCTGTTGCTCTTCGGCGTCTTCCTGGCCATGCTCTACACGGCTACGGGCAAGGGTTGGTACGTGCTGGCGGGGATGCTGGCCTTCGCCGTGGGCGCCTACGTGCTCTATCAGTTCCTGCCGGTGGTGGCGCTGCGGGTGGCGGTCTGGCTCAACCCGTGGGCCACGGCTCAGGGCACGGGCTACCAGATCGTGCAGGCGATCTACGCCCTGTCGGCGGGGCGGATCTTTGGCGAGGGGTTGGGGCTAGGCGTGCCGGCAACGGTGCCGGCCATCCACACCGACTTCATCTTCACAGCGATCGGCGAGGAGATGGGGCTGGCGGGCACGCTGGCCGTGCTGATCGCGTATGTGCTGCTGATCTTCCGCGGCTACCACATCGCCCTGGCGCAGCAGGGGCGCTTCCGAGGCTTCGAGCAACTGCTCGCCATCGGCCTCACCACGATCATCGCCGTGCAGACGCTGATCATCATCGGCGGCAACCTGCGCCTGATCCCCCTCACCGGCATCACCCTGCCATTCGTCTCCTACGGCGGCTCATCGGTGCTGATCAACTTCGTGATCGTCGGCCTGCTGATGCGGATCTCCGCGGCAACCCGGCACTAGGGCTGTACAGGGTAGGAGAGGGCCGGCGAGACATCTCGCCGGCCCTTTTGTGACTATCTGCTCAGCGACGAGATACCAGTGGGTATTACTCCTGCCGCTTCCTTCTGACCTCAAAGCTAAACTTGCTATCCCTAATCCCAATTACTGCGAATACGACTACGATTTCGTAAGAATTTGAATACTTCTAGTTATAGGACTGTAGCCTCCCTGTAATATACTCGGTCCGAACAGCACAGAGCCCACCTGCGCCGCAAAGCTTCCCATGGGCCCCGTACAACAGTTTCACTGCGCTGCCCTCCCATCGTAGCCTCCCCACCACGCACCAGCAAGCTGCATCGTAGTTCAGCGCGGTGAAGCCGGCAAGCCATCGGGCTGCGGCGCCATCATTGCAGCCAGGGGCTATTGATGCTCGCTCCGCTCATCGCCGAGCATGTGCGGGCACTCCGTGACACACTTGGGGTGAAGAGGCAACAGGCTCGTAAGCCTCTCTCAGAGCATCTCCACTTATTGAACTACGAAGCAGCCATGGAAGATAGGCTCTCCTCGGACCAATGGGAAATCATCGACTATCACTCCCACAAGCATGTGCTCGTCCAAGCTGCACCTGGCAGCGGTAAGACGCGCGTGATTACGGAGCGGGTCGGGCACCTGCTCAACCAAGGTAGGGCCAAGCCAGAGGAAATGGTGGTCATGACCTTTACGGAGAAGGCCGCCGCGGAACTGGAGGAACGGCTCGAAGACCGCCTGG
The DNA here is from genome assembly GCA_034429295.1 of Chloroflexaceae bacterium. Classification (GTDB taxonomy): domain Bacteria; phylum Chloroflexota; class Chloroflexia; order Chloroflexales; family Chloroflexaceae; genus OHK40. The sequence goes on along the minus strand of DAOUGF010000680.1, from coordinate 9,068 downwards.
CGAGCGAGGTTCAAGGCATCCGCATTGGCACGATCCACAACATCTGCAACCGGCTGTTGGAGCAGTACGGGGCTGAGATTGGGCTCAAACCCGGCTTCAAAATCTACGACGCTCAGCGTCAGGAAGAGGCCCTCCGTGCGGCAGCTCTGAGCGTCGGCCGAAACCTTAGCGACCGCAGAGAACTCAATAGGGTCCGAAGCGCTATCAGCCGCCACAAGCGGAAGTCAGCAGTTGCCCGCAGCTCTGGCAAGAAAGCCCCCTCCATCGATGATCGCAGTGTTGCTGTCATCGCTGAGGCATACCGGCAGTACCTTCAGGAGCATGAAGCACTCGACTTCGACGACCTGATCTTCCACGGACTCTGCCTCTTCGACACGAGCATCAACCCTGAGCTAGCGCTAGAGATCCATGCGAAGGTCCGCTATGTCTTCGTTGACGAGTTCCACGACCTCTCCGATGAACAGTTCCGGCTTCTCGAACTCCTGATTCCACCAAAGCTTGCTGGGCGCCAGGCGTTCGTCGTCGCTGACCCGAATCAGGCTATCTACGGCTGGCGAGATGCGGTCGCCAGCAGGACCATCGAGCAGTACCAGCAGCGCTATCAGCCCAAGGTGTTCTCGCTGCGTGAAAACTACCGCTCTGCCGGGAATCTTGTCCGTGCAGCGCAGCACCTTATCACCAGTGGCGGCGCGCAAGCCGTGATGGAGCCAGTTCACCCTGACGATCACCCGATCGATCTGGTTTCCTGCCCAGATACCGAGGCGGAAGCGATCTGGCTGGCGCGTCAAATCAAGCGGGCCTGCCAGAGCGGCAACTACAGCTACGGCGATATTGCCTTGCTCTATCGGGCCAACTGGCGCGCGGACCTGCTCGAACTGACTCTGCTACGCGAGGGCATCCCGCTGCATCGCTATCAGGAGAATCGCTTCTTCGACGACCTGGATGTCCAGGCAACGATCCGCTATCTGTCGCTTATCCAGGCGCTGCGTGACGAGCAGTTCGAGCCATCCCTCTACTGGCCACGAGTGCTCGTGGATGAGCTGACGATGGCTCAAATCCAGAAACTGGCCACCGCAGAGGGTGTGCCGCTCATCGACATTGCCCGCCGCATCGACGACTATCGCGACCAGGTGAGCCCTCTCACACGCACTGTCATCAAGGATTTCCTTGAACTCTTCGAGGTCGAGCTGGCTGAGGTAGCTGACTATCCGATCACGGCCATTGTTCAGCGACTGCTCGCAGTCCTCAAACGTAGCCGCAGCCCATTTACGGCTGCGATTCGCGAGAACATGAAGGCCGTCCTGGAGCTTCTCGCGCGGCCATTAGAACCATTTGCGAAGAGGCTCGGTGCCGTCATTGACGAGGGGCGCAAGATTGTGCTGACCCATGACGGCACAGCCGACGCCGCAGCGGGGGCTCTGATACTTGGGCACATCCTTGGGCATTACTTCAACCATCCCTCGGCCATCCAGCGGCGATCAGCCCCGATACCGACAGGTGCATTCGTCGTCACACTCGGGAAGGCTTGCGCAGCCGACGAGCACGGCATGGGTATTGCCGTTTACAAAACCTCATTGGGTACCCTCTCCTACAGCGTGAGCGTACAAGCCTGGCGGCTCGGGCAGATGTTGCTGATGCAGCGCGAAACTCAGCGTAAGGGTCGCTTTGTGCTGTTTGATCTGGAGACCACAGGCACGCACGTCCGCACAACAGAGATTCTGGAGCTTGCGGCTCTGGAGGTCGAGGCCGAGCGAGTAACCGGACGCTCATATGAGGCGCTGGCGAGACCAGAGGGTCGGATCTCGCCGGCCGCCTCGCAGGTGCACGGCATCACCTGGGATCAAGTCAAGGACAAGCCATCGATCGACCAGATTCTTCCCACTTATCTCCAGTTTCTCGACAGCGTGACCCTGGTCGGTCACAATGTCGAAGCATTCGACTACCCAGTGCTCCACCGGGTCGCAAAGGATCTCGGCCTTGACCCTCCAGCTGGCCCAGTGATCGACACCTGCAAGCTGGCACGCCGGCTTCTGCCCGACAACTCCCATCGGCTTGAAGCTCTGGCGCAGCTATTTGACTACAAAGAGCCCCAAACCCACCGCGCGCTCGACGACGTGCGGATGAACGCGGAGGTCTTCTTCCACCTCCTCAACCTGCTTGACGGTGAGCGCGTCATTGACATCGCCACCGAGGTCTTGCCCCTGGTGGCGGTTGGTGTGCGAGCGAGCAACGTTCCAGCGGATGACTACAACCTCTGGATTACCCAGGCTGGTGCTCGGGCACTCGATGCAGGCCTCGGAGCATCGCTCTGTGAGGAGCTTGGCAATCTCGTCGCGGATGCCTGGGAGCTGGATGAGCATTTTGACTGGCTCTCCAAGCTGGAACACGCCGACCCCGAGGAAGACCGGCGCTGGAATGAGCTGGACCAGCGCTGGCAGGCGGCTCTGCGGCTCTATCGCGAGGCCTTCGACGATCAGAGCCTGGCGGCATTCCTCCGGTACGTGGATCTCGCGACAACGATCGATCACCACCCCGGCGACGAAGACCGTGTGGCGATGATGACGATCCACGGCGCGAAGGGCAAGGAGTGGCCCATCGTCTTCATCGTGGGCGCCGAGGAAGGTACCATTCCCTCGTTCCAGTGCCAAACCCAGGCGGAGCTCGAGGAGGAGCGGCGCGTCCTCTACGTGGGAATGACACGAGCCAAACGTCGCCTCTGCCTTTCGCACATCCGGGAATGGAAAGGGTATCGTAAGCAGCTCAGCCCCTTGCTCAACGGCATGCCCGAGGAGCTTTTCAGCCGCCGCACCGTAGGCACAACTAATTCACCGGGAGCAGTTCGCCCCAGGCGCTGACGCAACTAGAGGGAGAAAGGCAGTGAAGGAGCGTGGCACTGGCTTGTCGCCACGCTCCTTCGTTGCCCAGCTGTCGCCTACGGCGCAGCCTGGATGACAGCCGAGCTGTTGAGGGTCAAATGGTCGGCGATGAGCGAGCCGATGAGGCGCGAGTTGCTATTCAGCGTCACCCTGCTAGAGGGAGCGTGCAGCGTGCCGTAGAGGGTGCTGTTGCTGTTGAGCTGCACCGTGCCTGTGGCCACGTTGACCGTGAGCCAGTGCGGTTCGGCGCTTGAGCCGCTCGTGCCGTTCCAAGTCATCCCGTTGGCGAGCACCAGCGTCACCGGGCCGACGATCTCCAGCCGGCTGGAGCTGTTGAGCGTGAGCCTCTGCAGATTGTAGATGCTCGGTGTAGTGGCGCCCGCCACGCCGATCACGAAGCGCGCGCTGCCGTTGGCCGTCCACTGGCCGTAGGTGCCCGGCGGCACAGCCACGGCGCCCGCGTTGCTGTTGAGGGTGAGGTTGCGGATCGTGCTCGGGTCGCCGATCGACTGCCCGGGTTGGTTGATCACCACGTCGCGGGTGCCGGTCGGCGCGGGTGGCGCCTGCACCGTCGGCATTGGAACAGGGTCGGTGCGGGTGACAAGGCGGTTCACCCGTGAGCCGCTGTTGAGCGTGATGCGGTACCCGGAGGGCTGCGCGCTGCCGCTGCCGGTCACGGTCGAGCCGATGCTCGCCGAGCCGTTGAGGGTGACCACCGGGCTACCCGGCACTAGCAGGTCCCCCGTGATAGTCGCGCCCCCATTCACGGTCATCGCCTCGCCGGCCAGCAGCCACAACGAGCCCTCCACCCGCGCGTTGCTGTTCAGCGCCGGCGCGTGTTGCACGAGCACCGTCGCGTCCTGCGTGCCCGGTGTGGTTGTCGGTGTGGCGCTTGGCGTGGGCTCGCTGGTTGGCGTAGCGCTCGCCGTGCTGGTTGGCGTCGCCGGTCCTGCCGACTCGATCACGAACGGCCCTTGCGCGCTCGCGTTGCCCGCCTCATCCACCGCGCTGATGGAGACGAGGTAGCTGCCGGCGGGGCCGCTCGGCGTGTACGACCACTCGAACCCGCCTCCCTGCCCAGAAGTGAGCGTGAGTGGCACGTTCGTCTGGCTGCCGTCGGGCGCCGTCACGAGTGCCCGCACCGTAATCGCGCCGCCATCGCGCACTGTGCCCGTCAGGGTTGAACCCCCGCCTGTTGCGACGCTGAGCAGCGGCGGCACGGTGTCCACCGTGAAGCTGCGGGTAAGCGGCTCCGAGCGGAGCCCCGAGGCGTCCAGCCCGAAGAGTGCGACGGTCGCCGGAACACTGTCGCCATCGAACAGGGCGCCGAGGTCCGCCGCCCATGTGCCCTGCGCCGCATCACCCGGCAGCGCGGGCGCGAGGACGCACTCAGGCCCGTACTCGCTGCTCGGGCAGAGCGCGACGCCCTTTGCGACATTGTTGTCCTGGATGGCGCCGGCCCACGAGAGCTCAGCAGGACTGATGAGCCCGTCGGCAAGGAACTGATCGACGGCCGCACTCAGAGTCAGGGTCGGGGCGGCGCGGTCCACGGGCAAGACCAGCGGCGCGGTGAAGCCGCTCTGGTTGCCGAAACTGTCGGTCGCTCGGGCCCGCACGCTGATCTGGTTGAGGCCCGTCAGGGTCCCGAGGTCAACCTCGCAGCTCCAGCTCCCAGCCAGCGGGTTGGTCTGTGGGCAAGTCGTCGTCTGCCCCGCAGCCTCGATCGTTACGCTGCTCACGCCGCCCTGATCGTTCACAAGCCCGCCGAAGACGGCGCGGCCCGGCCTGGCGTAGTCGTCGGCCGCCACCAGGGTGAGATCCTGCGGCGCCGCGCTGTCCACCGGGTGCAGCACCCAGAACCAGTCAAACTCGCCGTGGAGCCCGTCCGAGATCGTGAGCGCGAGCTCGGCCGACTGCCCGTCAAGGGCGGTATCGATCAAGCCGTCGATGGTGAGCGTGCCCGAGATCCCGGCCGCCAGGTCGCCGAGCTCGAAGCTAGCCGTGGTGGCGCCGCCGGTGAGGCGCAGCGCGCCGAAGGCCCGCGCCGAGACGCGCACATCCTCGGCCGTCGCCGTCCCGCGGTTGGCGTAGTGCAGGGTGTAGCTGACGGCCTGCCCGTCGCCCACAGCGGGCGCACTCAGGCCCGCGAGGGGCACCGGGTCGGCCAGCCCGTCGCCGTCGGCGTCGAGCCGCCCGCCCGGTGTGAGCAGGTCGAAGAGCGCGTCGCCGAGGAACGCCGCCGTGACGCCGCCCTGGGCGCTGCTCAAGCTCACGCCCACGTCGCCGCCCGGCTGCCGCCCGCCGTTCGGCTCGGCGCCCGCGCCCAACGGGCCGAGCGCGTAGGCCTGGGTGAGAGCGAAGTCGCCGATCGCGTGGCTGGCGCCCACAAGGCGCGGGCTGTTGAGCGGATTCTTGTCGGGGAAGGCGGCCCAGAGCTGCAGCGCGCCCTCCTCCGAGGCCACCGCAACCACCTTCACCGAGGAGGCGGCGCTAAGCTCGAGCAGGTCGAATGGCAGGGTCAGATCGGTGCGCCCTGCGTTGGCGTCGAACTGGTAGAGCCCCGAGCCTACAGGCTCGATCGCCCAGGCGCTGCCGTTCCAGCGCATCAGCGTGGCGTTGCGAGCGTCGCGCACCCAAACGAGCCAGTCGGCGCCGAAGCTCGTCGGGAAGCCGATGGCGGCAGCTGCGCCTTGGTACGGGTTGCTGAGTGTCGTGGCGCCGCCCGAGCGGCTATCGATGTAGACGAAGAGGTCGCCGTCGCTCTCCCAATTCGCGCCGCTCCAGGCAAGGCGCAGCGAACTGTCGTCCCAGGTCACGTGGACCTTCTGGGGCTGCCGCTGTGCGTCGAGCAGCGCGAGGGCGCTATCCACACCGACGAGCGACCCGCCGCTCGCCAGCCAGCCCGTGTCGGCCGGGCCGCCGATCAGGTCGGGGGCGACAGGGGAGTCCACGTAGAACGGCCCGAAGAAGCTGGCGCTACTGTTGCCGTTGCTGTCGTAGGTGATGACGTGGGCGTAGAGCGTTTGGGCCTCACCGGGCGTGAAGGTGATCCGGCGCTGGGCGGAACCCGCAATGGTCGTCAACTCGCCGGGCTCGACGGTGGCGCTCGTGCTGAAGCCGGCGCGGTAGCTCGCCACGCCGCTGCCGTCGCTGCCAGCCGTCCACTCAAGCGTCAGGGTCGGGCTCGCGGCCCGCACCGTGTCGCCCACCGCGAGCTGGCCGGCGACGCCGCCCGCGGCGCTGAAGCTCACGCTCGGCTCCGCTGGCGTAGGCGCCTGGCGATCCACCGTCACCGTGCCGTTCGCGCTCGCGGTGCGGCCGAGCAGGTCGGTGACACGGGCGACAACTGCGACCGTGGTCTCGCCGGCTGACGGCAGCTGCCAAGCGTAGCTCCAGCTGCCATCGCCCAACGCCGCCGGCACGAAGGGCTGGCCCGCGCCAATCTGCACCTCAACCCGGCCGCCGCCCGGCACCGACACGGGCCCACTGAGCATCACGAGGCCGGCGGCGAGCTCGTTGGCCGTGGTGATCACGTCCGTAGAGACGCCGATCGTCGGCGCGGTCGGCGCCACGAACACCGTCACGGGCCGGCTCTCAGCCTGCACCTCGCCAGCCTCGTCCTCGGCGAACACGCTGAGCAGGTAGCTGCCCGGCCCCTCGGGTGTCCAGGTGGTGTTGAAGTCGGTGTCGGTGAGACCGCCGGGGCCTGCGGTGTAGATCAGCTCGTCGTTCGCGTAGACCGTGATCGTGCTAAGCCCGGCATCGGCGTGGGCAAAGCCGCTCACCGTCACCGCCGTCAGGCTGTCGAGCAGCAGCCCGTTGGTGGGCGAGAGGATCGCCGAGTAGAGCGGTGCCTGGCCGGCGAGCTGGGCCGCGATCGTGCGCCCGACGCCGCTGCTCGCCGCGCTCGGCATCCACGCGGCGAAACGGAAACCGATGAGGGGCGGGGCGGTGAGCGAGAGGGAACGGCGAGCCGCGTTCCCCTCGTTCTGCACCACCACCTCGCCCTGCGCCAACTCGAAGGCGCCGATGTCGCAGCGGGCGCCGCCAACGCCGTCGCCGTCCTGGGGCCGCGCCGTGCCGCGCTGGTCGGTGGGCGCGCAGGCGCCGGGATCGTCCGCGGGCGCGAGGCTGCCGGCGTCGATCGCCGGGCTGCCCGCCAGCAGGCCGTGGGTGAGAGTCGGGCCGCCGTTGTCGCGCAGCGCGCCCAGACCGGCCAGGGCGTCGATGATGTCGCTCGGCTCGGCGGGCCAGCTACAGCCTTCGCTGTCGCCGATCAGGTTGTGGCCGAGGTTGGTGATAAAGCCGTACACATCGCAATCGGGCGCGCCGCCGGAGCCGTCGTGGTTCCCGGCGATGATGCTGTTGGCGATCGTGAGCTCGGCGCCGATCACGGCCCCGCCGCCGTCGGCGTTGAACTCGTCGTCGCTGCTGTCGGCGGTGTTGTTGGTGATGGTGACGTTGTTCAGCGACAGTATGCCGGCGGATGCGGAGATACCGCCGCCATCGGCGCCCGCGCTGTTCCCCGAGAGTGTGACATTGGCCAGCCACATCTCGAGGAGGCCCTCGCTCGGCTGCACGTAGATGCCGCCGCCAGATTGGCCGGCGGTGTTGCTGTAGATCGCGGTGTTGCTGATCACCGCGCTGTTGTTGAGGCTCAGGATGTTCAGCGCGCCGCCGTTGAAGGTGCTGCTGTTGTTGAAGAGCGCGCTGTCTACCAGAGTCAGATTGCGGTAGCTATAGATCGCGCCGCCGCTGGCGAGGCTCTCGTTGTCGCGCAGCACCAGCCTGGTGCCTACGAGGTTGCCGCCGTCGCCGAACTGATAGATCGCGACCGCGCCGCCATTCTCGAAGCTAAAACCTTCGGCCAGGGTCAGGTCGGAGATCGTGGCCGTCACTGCGTCGATCACGAAGATCCGGCTGCTGTTGTTGCCGCTCACGGTGAGCACGTTGGCGCCGGGGCCTACGATCACCACGTCGTCGGTGAGGGTGAGCTCGCCCTGGGTGAGCACGATGCTCCCGGCCAGGCCCGACGCGAAGCTGATCGTATCCTCGCCGGGGTTAGCGTTGCTGGCCTCCACTGCCTCGCGCAGCGTGCAGTGGCTCAGATCGCAGCCATCGCCGGGGCCATCGGCCAGGGTGTTCACCACCAGCGCGCCGACGATCGGGGTGGCGGTGGGCGTGTTAGTGGGCGTATTAGTCGGCGTGGCTGTGTTGGTGGGCGTGTTGGTCGGCGTGCCGGTGTTGGTCGGGGTGGGCGTGGGCGGGATGGGCACGAAGCCGAGCGCGATCGCGTAGTTATTGAAGCGCGGGAAGCCACCGCTGCCGACAATGCCGCTTGGCAAGGAGTCGGGCGCCAGGCTGGAGCCCCAAACCCGGAAGGCTTGCAGCCAGTAGAGCCGGTCGGCCGCCGGGTCGATCGTGATGCCGTAGGGCCGGCCGTCGTCGGGATTGGGCTCGGGCCGGGTGGTGACGATCGTGACGATATCCTGATTCGGGCCGAGCAGACTGGCGCGGCGGATGCTCTCGCTGGAGGTGTCGCTCCAGTAGATGTAGTCGTTCGTGGTGTCCAGGGCGATGCTCTGCACGCCGACCGCCGAACTGATCAGGGTGAAGGGGGTAGTGGCGGGCGCGGTCAGGTCCACCCAGCGGATGCCGGAGTTGTCGCCGAAGTAGAGCCGCTGGCGCTCGCCGTCCACCGCCAGGCCGCTCGAAGCGTTGGTCGTGCCGGGCACATTGTTGAGGCTGCCGCTGTCCAAGTTGTAAGCGTTAACAGTGAAGTTACTGATCCAGTACAGGGTGCGGTTGGCGGCATCGAAGGTGAGCGAGCGCGGATTATCGAGGCCGTCCACGATCTCCACCCGATCGTTGCCGTAGAGGTTGCTGCTCATCAGCCGCCCGGCCAGGCCGAAGATCGAGCTTTCCAGCCAGTAGAGCCGGTTGTTGGCCTGATCGACCACCAGCCCGCGCACCTCGGTGTTGGCTTCGGCGGTGTAGATGATATTGCTGAGCGAGTTGCCGATCGGCAAGCTGTGGATCTGGCCGCCGTTGGCGCCGAAGAACAGATTCTTCGTCACATCGCCGATCGGGGTTGGCGTCGCCGGCAGACGGGTGGGCGTATTGGTGACGGTCGGCGTTGGCGTGTTGGTGGGCGTATTGGTCGGCGTGTTGGTCGGTGTGTTCGTCTCGCTA
>DAOUGF010000679.1:0-2725 GCA_034429295.1 Chloroflexaceae bacterium | reverse complement strand
GGCCCGATCGCCGTGTGGGCATCGTCCAGCAGCCATTCGAGCGCGCTCTGCGGGCCCTGCTCCTCGCCCGGGATCGGCGCGATCTGCGAGACCGTCACAACAGCATCGGGCGCGGGCACGTCTAGGCCCTCCGCTGGAGCGATCACATAGGGCACAATGGGACTGCTGACACTATTGTGATAACCGCAAGCGTACACGAAGGCGCCGCGCCGCTCGCCCGCGAGCTGCAGATCGCCCAGGAGCCGCCGCACTTCGTCGTCCGCTCCCATCGGCGCAAAGGCGGCCGCAACCACATAGCCCGGTTCCTGCCAGATGAGTTTCTCGCCGTTACGGACGCAGGCGCGCCCCTCGCGCTCGATGGAGAGGCCGGGCTGAGTCGAGGGGCCGTTCTTCCAGCGTCCCGGAAGCTCGGGGCGGTGACGCAGGACGTAGCGCCTCGGCTCGCCCTCGTCGCCCCAAGTGAAGCTGAGGCTCTCGCCCTCGATGGCCACTAGCCGCCCGCGCCGCCTCAGCAGGTCGGCCAGTTCGTAGAAGAGCCATGCGTGATAGAGCAAGTCGTCCTGCGCAGGGTCGGCCCCGAGCGCAGGCGGCGCGTCAGGCGCACCATCATCCGCGGCGAGTTGCAGGGAGGCCAGCCGCTCGCGCCAAGCGAGCAAGTCGTCGTAGGCGCTGGTGCGCCCGGGCGGCAGCTGCTCGGTCACCAGCCGCTGCAGGTCATCTGGGGTGTGCTCGCCCTCGCCTGCCACGATCCGCTCGGCCTCGGGGATGAGGCCGGCCAGCGGTGGGAAGGCGAGCTCGCGCTCGCAGGCTACCACAATATCGTGGAGCGGGTGCCGCAGCGCCGTGGGGCCTCCGCTCACTAATTCGCCCGCCAGAATCTGCTCGGCCGCCTGGCGGTACTCGATCAATGTGACTGCCACGAGCAGGTTCTCCGGGGTGCCGAAGGAGCGCCGGCGCTGCCGGGTGTGCGCCACCAGCGGGGGCTGGCCGGGGCGCTCGCGCAGGCTCGCTGCCGCCGTCTGCGGCCAGTCCACCCGCCCTCGTGGCGGAAGCGGCTCGACGCGCAGCTCGCGGGGCGCGGCGAAGCTGAGCCGGCGCTTGACCCTGGGCAGCACGCTCTCGAACAGCTCGCCCCTGAGGTGCCAGAGGGCCGCCAGTTCCCGGTAGCGCGCGAGCTGCGGGTCGCCCAGTGGCCCCGACGGGCGCTCATCAAAATGGGCGGCGAGGCGCGGGGCGTCGTAGCGCAGGAGCAACTCGACCAGCCGCGCCTGCATCCAAGTGAAGGCTGCCCTGCTATCGGCCCCTGCTGTCACAGTTACAGCCCCCGCTCGCGGATGAGGGCGCGTAGCCGCTGTCCGAACGCGCTGCCCCGCCCGATGGCAAGAGGCTGGTCCGCAGGGAATACCCGCGCAACGAGCTCGTCCGAAGGAGCTCCTGCGTCCGCCACCGGCTCGTCCGGGGCCTCCTCGCCGGCGAGCTCAGCCTTGCGCTCGGCCAGTGTCAGGAGGTAGCCCGCGCGTCGCGCCGACGGCAGATCGCGCGCGATCGTTCGCAGGGCGGCGGCGAGGGCGGGCGGGTCGCCGGCGTGGGCGAGGAAGGCCTCGATGGTGCGCTGTTCGTCGCGGGTGAGCACCTGGAGTTGGTCAGCTAGCGTGTCGGCTAGAGCAGTGTCGAGGGCCTCGGCCCAGGACATGCCGCCGGCGAGCACTCCCGCGAAGATGCCAGTGTACACGGCGACCGCCTGCGCGGTGCCAAGCTGCCGGAACACGCGCACCGCGCTTAGGATGCGCCAGAATGAGTCGAGTGCGGAGGCGGCCTCGTCTAACTCCACCTGCAGCCGGTAGCGCTGCAGCCCTTCGGCATCCGCTGTCAGCCCGACGCTTAGCACCCCCAGCCAGTTTGCCCCGAGATCCTCGCTGTCGAGGGCGATCTGGGCGAAGCCGTTGCGTCGCAAGCGACGCAACGCCTGAGCCGCGGCGATTCCCTGCTCGAAGGGCGCGAGCTGTGGGGCGGGGGGTGGCACGTCGATAAAGTCGAAGCGCCGCTTGAGGGCCTCGGAGATCTGGTTGAGGAAGTGACGGTCGAAGCTGTTGAGTGTGCCGAGGATGCGGAAATCGGCCGGCAGGGGCACGTGGCGTAGCCCACCGCCCGCCGCCGGCACGGCCAGAGTCGCGTCCGTGCCACCGCTGAGGGTGGTGAGCAGGCCGCCGAGAGCGGCGTCCACAGGGGCGCGGGTGAGCTCGTCGATCACTAGCCAAGCCCCGCGGTAGCGCCGGCTACCCAGCGCGACATGCTCGAGGCGCACCAGCGGTTCGCCTGGGGGCGGGAGGCGGGCGCCGCCGTCGGTGCCAGCGTAGTGCAACAGTACAGCGCGGGTCAGGGCGCCGTGCTCGATGGTGTAGGTGATGCCGCCCTCAGCGTCGAGGAGAGGGGCGATGCCACCGACCACATCGCGCACGCCCCAGTCCTCGGTCGCAGTGACGACGAGTGGCGCATAGCCGCCCTGCTCGTCGTCGGACCAGAGCAGCGTCGGGAGCAGGCGGGCCAACTCGGTCTTGCCCGTGCCGGGCGGCCCGGTGAGGATAACATGGCGACCGGCCAGCAGCGAGCGGTAGATGCGCCGGACGACCCGACTGTCGATAAGCAGGGCCGCACCGAGCGCCCGCAGCCGCGCGTCGAGGTCGGGCACGTGCGGCAAGGGCAGATCACCCACCACGACGGACTG
>DAOUGF010000678.1:0-2221 GCA_034429295.1 Chloroflexaceae bacterium | reverse complement strand
GCCGATCAGGAAGTGAAGCGCCTGGAGGGCCTGCTCGACGGCTCCCGCCAGGCCCAGCAGATGCTCTATACGCAATATCTCTCCCGCACCCAGGAGCTGAACCTTATCCTCGAAGACGCTCGCATCGTCCGTGAGCAGGCCGGCACAGCCGATGGCGACTCGCTCGCCGATAGCCTCGCCGCCCTCGCGCTCCGCTCGCGGGTGGCCGGCGGCGCCCAATTGCCCGTGGAGCTGCGCTTCGATAGCGGGGAGAGCTTCGCCCAGGGCCGTGAGGCGACCAGGGCCGACCTCGAGCAGCTGATCGAGGTGGTGCAGCGGGAGCGGGACCGCCTGGTGGCTGAGACGGAGCGCCTCGGCGCCGCTATCGCTGCCGGCGACGGCTCGGCCGTCGGCCTCACGCCGGAGACTCGCGCGGCTTACGAGCGCGAGCTCGCTGTGGCTCGCAGCACCTTTGAGCAGCTACGCGCCCGCCAGCAGTTCCTCACCCAACGCCGCGACATCGCCCTGACTTCCCTTGAGGTGCTTCAGCGTCGCAGCGATGATCTGCGGCTCGCGCAGGCCACACCCGAGGTGAATGTCCGCTATGTGGGCTCGGGCTTGGTATCTCCGCCCTCCCTTCTGCGCAGTCTGCTGATCAGCGTGGCGCTCGCCGGCATCCTCGCCCTCATGTTGAGCTCCGGGCTCGTTATCGCGCTGGAGATCGCGCAGCGCCTCAGGAAGTCTGCTGCCGCTCCCGGCCCCTCAACGTTGCCTCCGCAGCCCGAGCTCGCGGCCGAGCAGCGCGCGGCCACGCGGTAACTCCAGCCCTGCCTGCTGCCATGTCTCCCGTCCCGCGCCGGGCAACGGCCTGAGCCGCATGGGTGCCTCAGCGCCCTGTCTCCATGCGGCGATCGGCTGTCTGTAGTCTGCAATCAGCTCCAGAGGCCATGAGTATGGACCGCCCCCTCCTCTCAGTGGTGATGCCGTGCTACAACGAGGCGGCCACCCTCCCCGCGATTCTCGCTAAAGTCTGGGCCGTTGATCTGGATAAGGAGATCATCGCGGTTGATGACCACTCCTCCGATGAGACGCTGGCAGTGCTGCAGGCCGAGGCCGCCCGCAACCCGCGCCTGCGAGTGGTGAGCCACCCCACCAACCGCGGCAAGGGGGCTGCTGTCCGCAGTGGCCTCGCCCACGCCCGCGGCGAGATCACGATCATCCAGGACGCCGACCTGGAGTACGACCCGGAGGACTACTACGCGCTGATCAAGCCGATCGTCGAAGGCCGCGTTGATGTGGTCTATGGCAGCCGTTTCCTCGGCAGCCACACAGGGATGTACTTCTGGAACGCCGTGGGCAACAAGGGCCTCACCTTTCTCACCAACTTTCTCTACAACTGCTGGATCTCGGATATGGAAACATGCTATAAGGTCATGCGCACGGAAATCATCCGCAGCCTGAACCTTGAGAGCAGCGACTTTCGTCTCGAGCCCGAGATCACGGCCAAGGTGCTCCGCCGCGGCCACCGTATCCTTGAAGTCCCTATCTCGTATATCGGACGTACCTACGAGGAGGGCAAGAAGATGAAGCCTAGCCAGGGCTTCTACGCGATCCTTGCCTTGCTCAAATACCGCTTTGGAAACTAAACCCACCTCACTCCGGCCCATGCTCGCCCTCCGGCTCCTGTTCCTCACCCTCGCCGCTCTGCTGCTCGCGGCTCCGCTCCACGCCCAGACGCCGCCCCCCTCCTATCAGGTGAACCTACCCATGCTGAGCAGCGGCCCTCCCCGCGGCCAGCTCGGCATCGAGACCACCCGCCTCGCGCCCAACCGCGACCTCGCCGGCCTCACAGCTATGGCCCCCGGATGGGTGCGCCGTAACGGTCTGCGCTGGCGCGATGTGGAGCCCCTGCCCGGCGGGGGCTACCGCTGGGATGCCCCTGCGCTGCAAGCTCTTGAAACAGAGCTGATAGCCGCCTCCCAACGTGGCCTGCGGGTTGTGCTGGTGGTGCAGGGCAGCCCCGAGTGGGCCGTGGATCCCTTCGGCGTCGACTGCGCGCCGATCAACCCGCAGCACTATGAGAACTACGCCCGTTTCCTCGAGGCGGCCGTGGCCCGCTACAGTGCCCCGCCCTTCAACGTAAAGTACTGGGAGCTCGGCAACGAGCCGGACGCCTTCGTTTTCACCTCGAACTCACCCTTCGGCTGCTGGGGCCGCCCCGAGGACGAGTTCTACGGCGGCC
>DAOUGF010000677.1:0-5013 GCA_034429295.1 Chloroflexaceae bacterium | reverse complement strand
CTCGCCTACCCCGAGGAGGTGCTGCCCCGCGAGCGGGCCGAGGAGTTGGCCGCCCGCTTCCTGGCCCTTGTTCCGGCGCCGGCCCGCTACTTCACCAACGGCGCCCTCAGCGGCGACTTCGCCGTCTACGATCTCCAGGGCGAGGAGGTGCTCGGCTGGCGCTCCCTTAGCGAGGCCCCCTACGACAACGGCGTGATCGCCCTCGGCGCCGAGCGTGTGGTTATGCTCTGGGCCGAGGACGCGCCGTAGCAGTCGGGAGCGCCTGACGGCATCAACGAGCTACTCCGACTCTCGCTTGCGCTGGTGGGAGGCCTCGACGGTCCGCAGGTGCAGGAGCAGGTTCGGATAGAGCATGTTCAGCCGCTCGAGGGCCGGTGTGGCGAGGGCCCAGACCTCGCTCGGAGCGGTGGCGCGGGCGGTGGCGCTGCGAGGCGTGCCGTAGAGCGCTGAGCGCCCGCCGAAGAACTCGCCCGGCGTCAACAGTTCCTCCAGCGTCGCTCCATGCTCATCGCTGAACAGGATCGCGCCCTCCTTCAGCAGGTAGCCCTCGTAGCCGGTGTCGCCATAGGCGAAGAGCTGCTCGCCTGGCGCGAGTCGCCGCGGCTGAAAGTCCAGCGCTAGATCCAGCAGGCTGCCCCAGGGCAGTTCTCGCAGCACCGGTACGCTCGCCAGCCACTCGGCGCGGGCGAAAGCCTCAGCCAGCCCCAAGTCCACGGCCACAGGGGCGAAGACCTCGGGCGTCAGCTGGATCAGCTCGATATCGCCGCGGGCCACCATGGTGCTGGAACGCTTGCCGCCACGGATGGCGCCCCGCTCGCCGATACTGCTGCCGCGCCCGAGCACCCGCACCGCCGCGCCGCCTATCCGGATCTCAACCAGGCCCGAGTGCACAATATACGCACAGCCGTCGGAGCGCTCGCCCTCCTGCAGGATCGTCGCCCCGTCGGGCATGCTCACCACCTGTGCGGCCTCGGCAAGCCTCAGCCGCGCGGGCATCGGCAGGCGCGCGAAGAGCGGGCAGGCCGCGATCGTCTCCATCACCTCGGCGTGGTCGTCGTCATCGGGGAGCGCCGCCCCGTGGCCCACCACATGGCCGCTCCCTGCGAACTCGATCCGCGCCGCTAGCTCGCCGCTCTCGTCGGGGAGTAGGTGTTTGCTCGTGTGGGCGAGCACCAGCCGCTGGCTCTTCGCCGTCAGCGCCTGCAGCAGCCGTGGCGTCAGCGTGCTGTGGATCGCGCCGCCGCCCACATCCTGCACCAGCACGCTCGCGCCCTCGGCGAAGCGCATCAGCTCGTCGCGCCGTTCCGCCGAGAGCACGCCCCGCGCCACCAGCTCCTCGAACCACTCCTCGTCGTAGCGCATATCGCCCGAGTAACAGACGCCGTTCACCCGCACGGCCAGGGTGGGGATGGAATGGATGGCGTAGATCGCCTCGAAGCGGCGCCCCTCCAACTCGAGCGGCGTGCCGGGGTTGAGCGGGAAGTGGTCGAACAGCGCCGCGACGTCGTGCTCCGGCAGGGCCAGCATGGCGGACAGCACCCGTAGCAGGCTGTGGTAGATCAGATCCGATGTCACCAGCCGCACACGGTGGCTGCCCATCAGGATCAGCTCGGGCAGCCCCGCGAGGTGATCTTCGTGGAGATGGGAGAGCACCACCTCGGCCACGTGGCTCGGCGACACGCCCAGATTGCCGAGGCGCATCAGCACGTAGGCCGCCGCGTCGAAGAGCGTGGCCTGGGTCTTCACGCTGGTGCCCAGGTAGGCCAGGAAGCAGGTGGTGATCCCGGTGGGATCGAAGCCATCGGAGCCGCCGATAAACTGCAGCGTCAGCTCCTGGCGTTGCAGGGGTCGCGGCGGGGCCAGAGTGAGCGGCTGCGCCACGGCGCTGATATTGGTGCTCACCCGCGCCACCTCGGCGCCGCCCTCGCGGAAGACGAACGACTCGCCCTCGAGGGTGATCGTCGTCCCGTCCAACGCGCCGCCTCCCGCCTCGAGGCTCGCGATCTCAACCATATCGTCGTAGCGCGGCGCGCGGCCGAGGGGCGGGAACACCGCTACAGCGGCGCACTCCTGCTGCACCCAAGCGTAGCTGCCGTAGCTCGCCGGGTCCGCCGGGCCGGTCACCGTCTCCTCCAGGATGGCCCGCATACGCTGGGCCTGGTTCTCAGTCACGGTGATCAGGCGCGCCTTTCTACCCTTCACAAAATAGTTCGAGTAGATCAAGAACTCGACGCTGGCATAGTTAATGCCGCGTCGCACAAAGCCGCTTGATCCGAGCTCGCTGCCGGGAGTCACGTCGGGCGGCAGCAGGATGATGGCCGGCGGGGTGATGCCCGCGGCCATCAGATATTTCAGCGTCTCCGGCGGGCAGTTCACCAGCACGTCGCCCGCTGCTGTTGTCACTACCGAGATTGTATTTGGCAGCGCCCGGACACGCTCCGAAGCGCTGGCGAGCGGGTCTGCGCTCCTCATCTTCGAGCTTCCTTTCGCAGGGGGCTGAGATACCGATGGCCGGCCCCGCAGCTAGGGTCGGCTTCTGCCCCTCGGAGGGTATTAAAGTAAACGCGCTCGCTGGATGGGTTCGCGCAGTATTATCGCACAACTCGTCGTAGGTTGCGCAGGGTGACGCCAGGCACCCCTATGCTATAATACGAGGAGCAAACCCGGAACCGAGGAGGCACTTACCATGTCCGGCCATTCAAAATGGCATACCATTAGGCGCTCCAAAGGGGTTGCCGACCAGCGCCGCGGCCAGCTCTTTACCAAGCTCGCTCGCGACATCACCCTCGCTGTCAAGGAGGGTGGCAGCGGCGATCCCGATATGAACTTCCGCCTGCGCCTCGCTGTCGATAAGGCCAAGTCGAACAACATGCCCAGCGACAGCATCCAGCGCGCGATCGACCGCGGCCTTGGCAAAAGCAACGAGGCGGCCCTCGAAGAGGTCTACTACGAGGGTTACGCCCCCGGCGGCATCGCCCTGCTGATCGAGGCCGCCACCGATAATCGCAACCGCACCAACTCCGACGTCCGCTCCACGATCAACAAGGCCGGCGGCAGCCCCGGCGAGCCCGGCTCGGTGAGTTGGATGTTCGAGCTCAAGGGCCTGATCACGGTCGATCTCAGCGGCACTAAGCTCGACTCCGATGAGGTGCAGTTGATCGCGATCGACGCCGGCGCTGATGATGTCGAGGCCGATGGCGACCAGCTCGAGATCTACTGCGAGTGGACGCAGCTGAACGCTGTGCGCCAGGCGCTGATCGACCAGGGCATCCCCGTCACAGGCGCCGAGAAGACGATGCGCCCCAAGACGCAGGTTGAGCCCGACGAGCAGGCCGCGCTCTCCGCCATGCGCCTGATCGAGAAGCTCGAGGATCTCGACGACGTCCAGAAGGTCTACTCCAACCTCCAGATCTCCGACGAAGTCGCCGCCAAGTTTGAGTAGTACGGAATGCAGCATGCGGAATGCAGAAGTGGCATCACGCTGCTTCGCCTGCTGCATTCTGCATTTGCATTCCTATGCGTACACTAGGCATTGACCCAGGCACGGCGATCATGGGTTGGGGTATCGTCGATGAGCGAGGGGGCCAGCTGAGCCTCGTGGACGTCGGCGTTCTCACCACGCCGGCCGGCATGCCTCAGCCGGAGCGCCTGCGCATCCTCTATGACGGCCTGCGGGAGCTGATCGACCGCTACCGTCCCGATAACGCCGCGATCGAGGAGCTCTTCTTCGGCAAGAATGTCAACACAGCCATCACCGTTGGCCAGGCCCGCGGCGTTGCCTTGTTGGCGTTGGTGCAGGCGGGCCTCTCCATCCAGGAGTATAAGCCTACGGTGGTGAAGCAGGCTGTGGCCGGCTACGGCGGCGCCGATAAGAAACAGATGCAGGAGATGGTCCGCGTCACCCTCGGCCTCGCCAAGGCCCCACGCCCCGACGACGCCGCCGACGCCCTCGCCATCGCCATCTGCCACGCCTACACCGGGCCTACCCTGCAGAAACTGAGCGGCGAGAGTTGAGCGTGCAGGCGTGCTGTTTCATCACCTCAGCACAGCCTCTCGTCTGCCTCCGCGCCTCCAAATGATGAGCTTGGCGTGCGGCTCAGCGGCGCCGGTGCGCCGACCTCCCGAAGCAGCACAGGTAGGGCTACCCGCCCGGCAGGCTCGCTGCTCACTGCTCACTGCGCTTGTCTATGAGACGTCGTCCAGGCGCTCCCGCCGACCTTGAGGAGTTTCGCCCGAACCTCTTCATCGTCCATAACCCCGCGGCCGGCCCGACGCTGCGGGGCGAGGGCGAGCGCGAAGGCGACCGCTTTCGCCTCACTACCTGGCGCCGCGATGGCCTGATCGCCCGCCTGCGGGCGCGCGGCTTCGCTGTGCTCACCCTCGCCGACCAGATCGCCGCCCTGCCCGATCTGCCACGGGCGCCGCTTGGCGCGTCGCTGGCCCGTAGCTTCGCAGCCGGCGAGCGGGTGAGCGTCTTCGGTGGCAGCCCGCCCGGCTGGCGGCCCGCGCCGCTCGCACCCGATGACCCGCAGGCCGTCCTCGTCCGCGAAGGCCAGGTGATCCGTAGGCGCAAAGGCCGCGGCCCCGCCAGCTACGCCCTCATCGGGCGCGGCGGCTTCAAAGCGCTGAACGAGGACGAAGCCCTCCGCCACGGCTACGCCCAACTCGTTCACGAGCCCCCTGATCCGATCGTCCTGCGTCACACGGAACAAGGGTCGCTCCTCCCAGAGCTCTCGCTCCCCGGCGCCCACCGCACCTTGCTTGGCCGCTTCGCGACCCGTGGCCGCGACGGCTGGCTCATCGCTCCCGGCGCGGAAGCGCTCGCGGCGGCGCTTCTCGCTCGCCTCAACCTGCAGCTTTCCCACAGCGCCACGGAGTCTGACGAGTAAAAGATGAGTGGGTGCGACCGCGTCGCACCCACTCAAACCGATCCTCTGCGCGCTGCGCCCTATCGCCCTTGCTTCTGCTTGAGCTCGGCGATCAGGCTCTGCACGGCGAGATACGAGGGGCGCG
>DAOUGF010000676.1:0-8531 GCA_034429295.1 Chloroflexaceae bacterium | reverse complement strand
GGGGGCGGCCAGCACCGTGAGCGTGGCGCCGTCGAGCGGGAGCCGCTGGCCGGCGCGCAGGGCGCGGGCCGGGACGCGCTCCGCGCCGATCAGCCTGCGCCATTCGCCCGCCGTGCCGCCTTCAGGTAGCCTCGCCGGCGCCAAGGCGAGCCCGGCGCGGTAGCGGGCCAGGGCTGCCACCTGGCCGGGGAGGCGTAGCCCGTCGGCGGCGGTGAGCACAGTGGCGAGCAGGTCGCGGCGCCAGAAGGGCAATTCGCGGCCGAGCAGCAGGGCGAGCATGGCCGGGTCGCTGCCGCCATCGATCAGCACGAAGCGGCCGGCGGGGGTCTGGATCAGCACGGCGTCGCCCGCCGTGGGCAGGACGGTCACGTGGAGCCGGCCGTCGGGCCGCTGGAGCCAGGCCGCGGCGATCAGTAGCAGCAGACAGAGGCCAGGGGGCGCGAGCCGCCGCCAGAGCGGGCGTGACGGCTGAGTCTCACCTTCCATCGGTCACCTCCACGGCAAGTCGCAGCTACTACGCCGTAGACCGCAGAGGGCGCCGAAATGGTTCGCCCTGCCCCCGTGCCCTCCTCATGCCAGCGCCACCACCTCGATCTCTATCCTCGCGTCTCGTGGTAGGCGGGCCACCTGCACCGTCGAGCGGGCCGGCGGATTCTGGGTGAAGAACTCGCCGTAGGCGCTGTTCATCGCCTGGAAGTCACCCAGGTCGGCGAGGAAGACCGTCGTCTTGACGATCTTATCGAGACTGGAGCCAGCGGCGGCAAGCACCGCCTCGATATTGCGGAAGATCTGACGTGTCATCGCTGCGATGTCGCCGCTCACCAGTTCGCCGGTGGCTGGGTCGATCGGCAGCTGGCCGGAGACGAAAATCAGGCCACCGGCGGCGATGGCCTGCGAGTATGGCCCGATCGCGCCGGGCGCGCGCTCGGTGCTGATCACGGAGCGGTCCATGATGCCTCCTTCGGGCATGGCGGTTTGCGGAGCGCGGCCATTATACCAGCAGAGCGGGCACAGGGCGCCCACGCCAGGGCGCCCCGCCTACTGCCTGGCCGGCTCATAGCGCAGGCCGGGTCCGTCGCCGTCGCGGAGGCGCCAGGTGCCGGGCGCCCTGGCGAGGCAGATCACGGGCACCTGGCCGGCGGCGCTGAGGCGCAGCGCCTCGGCGGCGTCGGGCATCCAAACGCTGCCGACCGAGGTGCGGCGCCGGCTTACCGGGATGGCGCAGTCGAGGTACGCCCCGTCCGGGTTGCCCGCGGCGTCGCGACAGGGCCGCACGCCGATCACGTGAGCCCGCACCACCACGCCGTAGCGCATCAGTAGATAATCTTCGCGTACATGGCGCCAGAGCCGTATCAGTGGCCCGCTCACCCGCAGAGCTAGCAGGGCGAGCAGTAGCAGCACGATCCAGCGAGGCGGCCCCAGGCCCAGCGCCAGCAGTGCCCCCAGCACAACCAGGCTCCCAAGCACGATCGGGTCGAGATAAGCGTGGGCGGGTCGCTCGAGCAGATACTCACCGATCAGGTTCGGCAGAAAGAAGCGTGGCAACCGGCGCGGCGGAGGTACCTCCAGCAGCTTGCGGTCCACCAGATCGAGTAGATCAGGCACGACAGCTTCTCCGACATGGGCGATGAGCGAATGCTACGACTTATTGTAGGAGCAGCGCGGCCCACGCGCAAGCGAGATGGGCGGCGGAGGTGGGGCATGAGCAAAGTCTATGGGGCGCTGTCGCCCCCACCGCACATCGTGCCGATGCCTGTAGCGGGGCGCTGCCCCATGCCCGTACCACCTGCGCGGTGGGCGGAGGTGCGAGCGGGCTCTGCCCCTCGCGCTCCCCGCCAAGGGAGCGGCTGCCCCCTTGGAACCCCCGAAGCCGACGGCCACCAGCACCGACACGCCATCGCTGCATGCCCCTCGGCGCCGAGAGCGGGCGTTGCGTTCCCCGCTCCACGCCTGCTGCCGGGTAGCTTCGCTGAGAATGAGGAGGGCGTTCACCTGCGCGGTGGGCGGCGGCACAGTACGGGCTTTCTGCTTGGGGTTCAGGGGCGAGGCCCCTGGCGCAGGGGTCGGGGGGCGCGCATTCGCCCCCTGACAAATCAAGCGGGGTGCGGGGCGCCCCCCGACGGTGGGGTAAGGGCGATACGCCCCTACCGCACGGCGGCGAGGAAGCCGATCAGCAGCAGTAGCTGCCAGATGACAGGCAGCAGCCCACCGAGCACTGCCTGGCTGCCCTGCCACTCATAGAGCTGCTCGAAGAGCCCAGCGGCCAGCCAGAAGGCCCACGCGATCGCGCCCACCCAGGCCAACACCGGCAGCACCGGCACGCCGACGATCTGCATGATCAGCGCGGCGACCAGCGGCAGCACCCGCGGCAGCTGGCTGCGCGGGTAGACGCTCATCGCCCGGTAGCCTTCCTCGCCGCCGCCGGTGTTCTCGTCCAGCAGCACCGACACCAGGGCCACGAGCGGCCACTCCAGCATGCCGAAGAGCCAGAGCACAAGCACCCCGGCGATCAGGCCGAAGCCGGGCGGCTGATCGGCCAGAAGGCCATGGGCCGCTAGGAGCAGGGCCGGCAGCAGCGCCACGCCGGCCATCGGGCGGGCGGCGGCAAAGAGATGCCGGGCGCTGAAGCCTTTGGTGGCCTCGTCGCTCTGGGCCTCCTCCACGATGGCGGTGAGGGCGGGCCGGCGCTGCAGGCTGAGCCAGAGCAGCCACGAACGGGCTTCCTGCTGCAGGATGGGCGGCGCGCCCTCCCGCTCGAGCGGCGCGATCCGGTTGAGGGCGTGGGTCAGCAGCGGCTGAAAATGGGCGATCGCCGAGGTGATCAGCAGCCCCGGCGCGATACTGCCGTCGTAGATCAGACTGCTCAGCCGGCCAATGCCCGGCAGGCCCCGCGCCTGCAGCAGCAGGATCTGGCTCTGCTCCGTCACCTCGGTGGCCTTGAAGGCGGTCACCCGCTGCCAGGGGATGAGTTGCCAGCGCCCGTTCAGCATGTTCCTCACCGCCAGGCCGTCGTCGCGGGACTCGAGGCTCGGCAGCAGGTTGCGCAGCCAGATCAGGGCCGGCACCGCGAGCAGCAGCATCAGGTGGGCGGCCACGAGCAGCCACCAAGGCGCCGGCAGGTCGGGGCGGCCCTCCACGCCGAGCAGCGGCACCGCCCTGGTGCGGAAGGCGTTGTAGAGCTCAATGTAGTTCGAGTCGCCGTAGGTCCAGCTGAAGGGGGCGATCCCCCGCAGTTGCGGAATCTCCAGCGCCAGGAAGCGAGCCCAGTAGCCCAGGTAGCTCAACACCATCGCCACGCTGAGCAGGGCGGCGGCGCCAGTGAAGAGGGCGGTGATGCGGGCCGGGTAGGTGGCGCGCACGGGGCCACCTACCGGCAGGGGCGCGCTCTCGGGGCGGCTCTCGCTATCCTCCACGGCGGCGCGGCTGAAGAAGGAGCCGGGGCTGAGCAGCAGCCGAAAGAGCGGCGACCTCGCGTCCTCTTGCAGTTGCACCGGCTTCACACCCTCGATGGCGCGGGCGGCGCGGTGGTTCTCGGTGAGGATCGTCTGCACCAGTGGCTCGAAGCCGTTGATACTGGAAGTGATGTAGAAGCCGCGGCGCCCTCGCAGATCGTAGGCCAGGCTGTAGAGGCGATGCCATGATGTGAGCTGACGCCGGTTGGTCTCGACGATCACCACGAAGCGCTCGCCGGCCAGATCCTCGGTAACCTTCAGGGCGGTGATGTTCTCCCACGGGACTGGCAGCCAGGTGCCAGCGAACTCCACGAGCATGCCGCGCTCGCTGGTGCGGATGGCGGGGAAGGCGTTGCGTAGCACCAGGGCCACCAGGAGGGCGGCGCCGGCCCAGATCAGTGGCCCGAACAGCTTGGGTAGGAACTCGCCCAGGCTATCGGCCCGCTCGCGGGGGGCGGCATCAATAAACTCCACGATCGGCCGGAGCCAGGGGAGCGCGTTGATCAGCGTATCGTCGCGCCCGACGAGGTCCCAGATGCCGCGGAGGAAGGCGAAGCCCAGGTTGAAGAGGGCCATCGCCACCAGCAGCGCCGAGAGCCACGCGATTGAGGCGGTGATCAGGCGGGGGTAGCGATGGAACGACTCGTTGACGCGCATGGCACCTCGCGTATTGCATATTGTGTGCTGCGTATTCCCTGTTCAACAACGCAACACGCAACACATTATGCCGTACTAGGCCAGCAGATCATTCATGGGCTCGCCGCCCATCAGGGTCTGTACCCGCAGCTCGGCGCTGTCCAGCAGGCGCTGGCAGGTCGCGGCGAGGCGCACGCCCTGCTCATAGAGCCGCAGAGTCTCGTCGAGGGGCAGTTCGCCCTGCTCGAGGCGGGCGACCACCTCCTGGAGTTGGGCGTACAGCTGCTCGTAGCTTTCAACGGGGGTGACATCGCTCATGGGCGTTCCTCCGCGGCGCTGGGGACGACATCGGCGAGGAGCTCGCCATCGCGCAGCGTGATCTGCAGGCGGGTGGGAGGCGGGGCTTGGGCCGCGCTGGTGAGCACCTGGCCGTCGGTGGCGCGGCGCACCACGGCGTAGCCGCGGGCGAGGGTGGCCCGCGGGCTAAGGGCACCGAGCCTGGCGGTGAGGCCGTCGAGGGTGGCGCGGCGCAGCTGAGTGGCGCTCACTACGGCCCGCTCGGCCCGGCGGAGCAGATCATCCACCTGCTGGCGGTCGCGGTCGAGGCGGCGCAGCGGCGCATGGCGCTCCACGGCGCGGGCGGCCTCGTCCAGTTGCGCCCGGCGTTGGGCGAGACCTTCCAGGGCCGCAGCGTCGAGGCGGGCGCGGGCGTCGGCCACGGCGGCCGCGAGGTCCACCAATTCGGGCACGGCCAATTCAGCGGCGGCCGACGGCGTGGGCGCCCGCAGGTCGGCGATATAGTCAACGATGGTGGTGTCGGTCTCATGGCCTACGCCGCTGATCAGCGGGACGGGGCAGGCGAAGACGGCGCGGGCCACAGCCTCGTCGTTGAAGGCCCAGAGATCCTCGATCGAGCCGCCGCCGCGGGCGAGGATCAGCAGATCGACGTCCAGGCCATAGGCGCGGTAGAGCGCCTCGACAATACTGTCGGGGGCGCGCTCGCCCTGCACCAGGCAGGGAACGATCACCACCTCGACCAGAGGGCAGCGGCGGGCCAGGATGTTGAGCATATCCTGGAGGGCGGCGCTCTGGGGTGCGGTGACGATCGCGATGCGCCGGGGGAGGGACGGCAGGGGGCGCTTGCGATCCAGGCTGAAGAGGCCCTCGGCCTCAAGGCGGGCCTTGAGCTCTTCGAAGCGGGCGTGGAGCAGGCCGGCGCCGGCCGGCACGATCAGATCGGCGTAGATCTGCAGGTCGCCCCGCTGTGGGTAGAGCGAGATGTAGCCGTGGACGAGCACGAGCTCGCCGGCTTGGGGCAGGGCGCCGAGGCGCGAGGCGGCCGAGCGCCACATCACGCCCCGCAGCAGGGCCCCCGAGTCCTTCAGGCTGAAGTAACAGTGGCCCGAGGCGGCATGGCGCTTGAACTCCGAGACCTCGCCCTCGACCCAGAGGTCGCTGAGGACCGGGTGCGACTCGAGCAGCTCTCGCAGAAAGGTGCTGACCTGGCTGACGGAGAGGGCCTGGTCCATAGTGGAGGGCTGAGGGCTGAGGGCAAAGGGCTGAGGGCCGCAGAGGGCGAACCTTCAGCCGTCAGCCGTCAGCCCCTCAGCCATTCAGATAGGCTCGATGACCATGAGCGGCTGGCCATACTCCACGGGCTGGCCGTTCTTGACGAGAATCCTGGCGACGCGGCCGGCGACCTCGCTCTCGATCTCGTTCATCATCTTCATCGCTTCGATGATGCCGATGCTGTCGCCGACGTGGACCTCGTCGCCCTCCTGAACGAAGGGCGGGTCCTTCGGCGAGGGTGCGCTGTAGAAGGTGCCGACCATAGGCGCGACGACAGTGTGTCCCGCGGGCAGCTGGGCCGGTGGGCTGTCCGGCGCGGGGGCCGGCTGAAACATCGGCTGGACGGGGACGCTGGGCATCGCCGCCACCTGGGTACCCTGCAGCATCGGGGCAATAGCGACCGGCTGCGAGGCTGCGGCGGGCTGGCCGCGCTTCACGTGAAGCCGGGTATCGCCGCGTTCGATCAAGATCTCGGTAATATCGGAGTTGGTGATCAGGGTGAGCAGCTCGCGGACGGCGCTCAGCCCGAAGACATCCGATCCACTCTCGGGGGAGTCCGACGTGGCGTTGCTCATAGCGTAGCGCGGGCCTCCATCAGGCGTGAACCGCCCCATTGTAGCACAGGTTTGTCGCTGGCCCGCCGCAGCGGTGAGCCGCTCGGTCCGGCGGCCCGCCCTGTGCCAAGGCAGCAAAAAGCCAGGCAGTTGATGATTTCAACCGCCTGGCGCAGTTCATGGATGGAGGTGAGGCGCTACTTCTTGATCTGCTCGCCGGTGTAGGGGTCGAACTTCCACTCGCCGGTGGGGTCGCTGGCCTGCTGCGCGGGCGGGGGCAGGGCGGAGCCGGGCTGCGGGGCGCCCTCCTGGGGCATCACCACCCAGAGGATGACGTAGATCAGCGGGCTGAGGCCGCTGAGCACCGCGAGCACAAAGACCAGCCGGACAATCGTCGAGTCGATGCCGAAGTAGCGGGCGAGGCCGCCGCAGACGCCACCGAGCATGCGATCGCTCGTGCTGCGGACAAGGCGTGCATCCATGGGGTAGCTCCTTCTTATAGATACGGGCCGCGAGGCGCGGCGCCTGTCGTCTCCTGCCCATACGACGTTGGACGGCGTGGATTGTTGCGGCGGAGCGTGCGAGTTGCCGCCGCCCCTCTGTCGGGGCGCCTCCACACATGCTTGCGGGGCTGCCGCCCCGCGCCCCGCTTGATTTGTCAGGGGGCGAACGCACGCCCCCCGACACCCCCCGCGCCAGGGGCCTCGCCCCTGGACCCCAAGCCGGAGGCCAGTACCGTGCCACCGCTGATCTGCTACCTCGTCTCATCGTCGGGCTTGAGCCTTGGCCAAGTACGGTGGCCTTCGTCCGCTGGTTGCGCCCTGCACGTTCCGGCGTGCCGACGCCACTCCGCCGCAAGGCAAGCAGGACTGTTGGGCAGCTGCCGCCTCGCTGGTAGTGCAACTTTGGCGGGGAGCGCGAGGGGCGGAGCCCGCTCGCAACACTACGCACTGTGCAGGTGGTAGGGGCGTGGGGCAGCGCCCCACCCTCCGAGGCGGGGCGCCGCGTCCGCGCGCCTGGCTCAGTCGGCGGCGCGCTCGCGGGGCGGCGTCCCCTCCGACTCCGCAAGGAGCAGCCGGGCCAGGAGCGGCTCGTCGGCGGGCGGGGCGAGCGCCGCGCTCATGTGCCGTCGGGCGGAGCCGGCCTCGACTTGCAGGCGGCCGTCGCTGCGCAGTTCCTCGAGCCGCACGATATCGACGAGCGCCACTACCTCATCGCCAGCCTTGAGGGTTGTATCTAGCTTGAGCTGCAGCTCCGCCTCGTCGCGGCGGGCGGCCAGCACCAGGATCTTCTCCTGATTCCGCAGCTCGTCCACGGTGCTCCCATCCAGCGGCCCGCCCGGCCGTACCAGGAACGTGGCAGTCGAGTAGATCTGGTCGGCGATCTCGATGGCGTAGTCCACGCCCTGCACGATCGCGGCCGCGCTCAGTGTAGGCGCGGCCAGCGCGGCAACGCTGAAGGTGGTGTGGGTGCCGAACACGCCTTCCAGCCGGTCGGCCAGGTCCTCGTTATACACCCGCAGCACCAGGTCGATGTCGGGCGCCACCCGGCGGGCCGCCAGCCCGATCTGCAGGTTCGTCAGGTCGTCGCTGGTGGCGGCGATCACGGCGCAGGCCCGGTCGATCCCGACTTGCCGCAGCACGCTGGTGAGACGCGCATCGGCCTCATGCATGGAGTCGATCAGGCTGCGCACCTCCTCAACCAGCTCAGGATCGGTGTCGCCGCCTTGGTAGAGCAGCACCACCCGGGGCTGAGGGCGCAACATGGCGAGAGCCTTCACCACGTTGTAGCCGATCTTGCCTAGCCCGCAGACGATCACGGTGTCGAAGGCGTGCTGGGCACCGGGCAGCGGTGTCCGGCTATAGCTGCGCACCTGGATCTCGTGCCCCTCGCCGAAGCCGTGGTTGAGCAGTCGCGCCCGCTCAAGCTGCGGGAGCGGGCCGAGCAGGGCGATGATATCGCCGGGCTCAAGTTGCCCGGAGGCGTCCCAGCGGCGCACCCCGTTGCGTCGCCGCCCGTGCTTGATATGGAGCATGGCCCGCAGATCAAAGCGCTCCTCCAGCAGCCGGAGCGGGCCGACGAACTCACTCCCCTCGGTGATCGTCAGCTGTAGCACGCCAAGGATGCGCGGGGCGCCGTCGGGGTGGGCGAATTGTAGCGGCAGCGGCAGCACGTGGGCGATCGCGCGGCCCAGAGCGGCCGCGGCCAGCGTGGGGGCGGCCAGGGCCGAGGCGCTGAAGACGCTGTTGTGCCCGAAGGTCTGCTCCAGGTTCAGATCGAGCTCATCGTTAAAAATGCGCAGGATGATCGGCAGATCGGC
>DAOUGF010000675.1:0-5613 GCA_034429295.1 Chloroflexaceae bacterium | reverse complement strand
GTGGTCGAGAAGGGCTCGATCAGGCCGGAGATGCCGAGCAGGGCGAAGAGCGTGCTCACCCCAGCCCACTCCGGCGCCAGCACCACGCCGATGATCCAGTCGGCCGCGCCGATCATGAAGGCGACGAGCGGCATCGTCAGCAGGCAGATCGCCGCCGACAGCTGCAGGTAGAATTCGCGGTAGCGCTCGGGGTTATCGTTCAGGCGGCTCAGGGCGGGCATCCCCACCGCGTTGAACGGCTGGCTCACCCGGCGCAGCGGCAGCAGCAGCAGCCCGTAGGCCTTGGCGTAGAGGCCAAGGGCCGCCGCGCCGAAGAACTTGCCGATCAGCAGGTTGTCGAGGTTGCGCGCGAAGTAGTTAAAGACGCGGTAGCCCGTCAGGTTGCCGCCGAAGGCCAGCATGGGGCGCACGTCGCTCTCCCAACCGGGCAGGCTGGGGCGCCAGCGGCAGGCCAGCCAGAGGCCGATGATCTCCACCGGCCCCTGAATCAGCAGGCCCAGCACGAGGGCCCAGTAGCGCAGCTCGGGCGGCAGCAGCGCGGCGGTCGTGATCGTGAGCGCTGTGCTGATCAGCGTGGCGGCCATATCGATCCGCACCAGCAGGTCGAAGCGCATCTGCCGCTTCAGCAGCGCGCGGTGCTGCACCGTCATGCCGCCGAAGACGAAGCCGAGAGCCACTGCCCCGGTGACGGCGATCAGGCGCGGCTCGCCGTAGAACCAGGCCAGCAGCGGCGCCGAGAGCGCGGTGATCAGCCCGAGCAGTACGCCCATTGCGATATTGATCCAGAAGAGCGCGCTCACCTGCCGCTGGGTGATCGTGGCCTGCTGGATCGTCGCCGCGGAGAGGCCGAGGTCGTTGAAGAGCGAGATAAAGCCGGTGACGATCACGACCATGTTGATCAGCCCACTGTCGGCCGGCATGATCAGCCGCGACATGATCGCGGTCTCGCCGACCGACAGCGCCTGCTTCCCTAGCTGGTAGCCGACCGTGAGCGCCCCGCCGCGGGCAGTGCGGCGCTCGATATCGGCCGTAACATGCTCGGTGCCGAAGTAGCTCTCCGGTGGGGCGCTGCGCTGCGCTCGCTCCGATGGGGCGGGGACGGGCAGGGAATCCATCGACGCTCCCTTTGCTCAAAGCTCGCGGGCCTTGAGCATCTCTGCGGGGGGGGCTAAGGCGGCGAACTCCGGGGAGAGCGCTCGATACAGCTCCAGGTATTGGGCGACAACCGCATTCAGCGCGAACTGCCTGTGGATCTCGGCGCGGGCGCGGCGGCCCCAGGCCTTGGCCTTCGGCGAGGTGAAGGCCTCGATCAGGGCGCGGATGAGCGCCCCCAGATCGCCGGGCGGCACCAGACGGCCGTTCTTGCCGTCCTCGATCACCTGGATCGTGCCGTCCACCGCGGTGGCGACGCAGGGCAGGCCGCAGGCTTGGGCCTCAAGGAGCGCCACCGGCAGGCCCTCGGCTGAGGAGGGCAGGATGAAGACGTTGGAGGCCTGGAGCAGCAGCGCGATATCGTCCCTGGAACCGAGGAAGATGATCCGGTCAGCGATATTGAGGCGGCGGGCTTGGGCGGCCAGGCTCGCCCGCTGCTGGCCGGCACCGACGAGCAGCAGGCAGGCATCGGGAACGCTCGCCACCAGGGTGGGCCAGGCGGCGATCAGCAGGTCGAGGCCCTTCTCGGGGGCGAGCCGCCCGGTGAAGATCCCGAGCGGCACATCGGGCAGGCCGAGCTCGCGGCGCAGCGCCGTGCGCCGCTCGGGCGAGACGGGGCGCATGCGGTCTACATCGACGCCGTTGGGGATGGCCCACAGGCGGGGCTCGGGCACACCTATGGCGTGGAGCTCGGCGCGGATGGCCGGGCTGATGCAGACGAAGGCGTCGCCCCAGCGGCGGGCGGCCGCTAGGCGCAGCCGGCCCGTCACGGGGCGCCTGCGAGTGAGCACGCCAACATCGCCGATCTCGCCGCTGCGGTGGGGCATGATCACCAGCGGGCGCCGCAGCAGCCCCCGCGCGATCAGCCCGATCGTCATCGGCGAGATCATCTGGTGGCAGTGGAGCACGCGATAGCGCCCGCGCAGCCGCCAGAGCAGCCAGAGCGCCCCCAGAATATAGCTGAGCGCCGCCGCCACTCGCCCCGCGTCGCCGCGACCGACGCGGTAGGTCGGCAGGCCAGAAACCTCCTCGTAGCGCGGCAGCCCGCGATGGTGGCGCGTCACCACGAAGACGGGCACGCCACACTCCCGTAGCTGCCGGCCCGTCTCGAGCACCACTCGCTGGGCCCCGCCGATCGACGGGTGAAAGACGCTCGAGATCATCACAACGCCCGGTATGCTCTCCATCGCGCCCCTCCCGGACTCATCGCGGACGGCGGCCGGGCTCGACCCCTGCCGGCAGCGGTCGCTCAGCTGCCGGCTTCGCGGCCAGCAGCGCCTCGTACAGCGCCTCGTGCCGCCGCGCGAACAGTTCCATACTCAGCTCCCGGCGGGCCCGCTCCCGCGCGGCCTCCCCTAGCGCCCGGCGGCGGGCCGGATCGCCGGCGAGCTCAAGCAGCGCCCCGGCCAGCGCTCTAGCGTCGCCGGGGGGCACCAGCAGCCCGCTCACGCCGTGGTCAACGAGGTCGCGGCAGCCACCTACATCGGTGAGCACCACCGGTCGCCCCGCCGCCATCGCCTCAGCCGCCGTGATCGGCACGCCCTCCCAGCGGGACGAGAGTACGAAGATGTCGCTCACCGCCAGCACCGCCGCGATGTCGCGGCGCACCCCAGCGAAGCTGACCCGCTCGGCGATGCCGAGGGCGGCCGCCCGCGCCCGCAACTCCTGCTCGAGCCGCCCTTGGCCGACGATCGTCAGCCGGGCCTGCGGGCAGCGCGGCAGCAGCAGCGCCATCGCCTCCAGCAGCAGCCGCTGCTCCTTCTGCGGGCTGAGCCGCCCGATCGAGGTGATCGCGAGCTCGTCGTCCGGGCCAGGCTCAGGCCGCGGCGGCACAGCCAGGAAGGGCGCGAGCGGCACCGCGTTCATGATCGCCGTCACCCGCTCCGGGCGCAGCCCCCAGGCCGCCAGGTACAGCTCCCGCAGGCGCGGCGAAACCGCCACCAGCATACTCGTGGCGTGGCGCGCCGTGAGCCGCTGCAGCAGGCGCCGGTCGAAGCGCTGCCGGTCGTAGTCGTACGGCTCGTTGTGGAGCGTGGAGACCACGGGGCGGCCAGTGAGCCGCCCGACCGTGCGGCCCACCACGTCGGCGTAGGTGAGATGGGTGTGGATCAGATCTACGCCGTTGGCGCGCACCGAGCGGGCCACCGCGGCGAGGCAGGCCGGGTCGTAGAAGCGCCGCGAGCCGACGAGCTCCACCGGCACGCCGAGCGCCTCCAACTCCGGCTGCAGCAGGTTGCCCCGCAGGCTGCCGAGGCTGCAGACGCGCACCGCGAAGCGGGCGCGGTCGAGCTGCCGGGCCAGCCCCAGGATCAGCCGCTCAGCGCCACCCACCGAAAGCGAGTCGCACATGTGCAGGATGGTGTAGCGTCTCGTCATCGGAGCTCCTAACGTAAATGGCCGAGCGCGCCGGCACGGGCGCGGACGCGAGCCCAGGCTCTGGCGTAGCGCAGCCCGATGAGTACGCCGGCCACCTGCACGCGGGTGGCGGCGCCGCCGAGGCGCCGGTCGGTCCAGATGCGGCCGAGCTTGGGCAGCGGCGGCAGCAGATCCTTCACCAGCGCCTTGGCGAAGGGGCGGAACGAGCCGGGCTGCCGGGCCCGCAGCCGCTCGATGCCGTTGGTCACCCTGGCGATCTTGGCGGCCAGTTCGCCGAAGGAGCGCCGGGCCGGATGGCGCACCCGCACCTCATCGGCGTAGACAAGCGGCAGCCCGGCGGCGTAAACCCGCTGGCCCCACTCGCGGTCGCCGCCCGAGGTGAGCGCCGCGTTGAAAGGGCCAACCCGCTCCATCACCGCGCGCCAGGTGAAGAGGTTAGCGGTGGCGCCGTAATGATCCCGCTCCACGTACTCCCTTTGGGGGAAGGCGTTGAGACACTCGTACAGCTCCACCGCCGTGGGCCGCGGGCCGGCGCAGAAGAGCGTGACGGCGCCCGCCACCAGGCCACAGCCGGGCGTCGCCAGGAGGCGGGCCACCCCGGCAGCGATCCAGTCGGGCTCAGGCACACAGTCGGAGTCGGTGAAGGCCAGCAGTTCGCCCCGCGCCAGCGCCAAGCCAGCGTTGCGGGCAGCGTATGAGCCCGGCGACGGCTCGGCGCCGAGGCGCACGAACGGCAGCCCCGCGATCGCGGCCGCCACGTCGTCGCTGGAGCCGTTATCGATCACGACAACTTCGTAGCGCCCCTGCGGGTAGGTCTGCGCGGCCAGGGCCTCGAGGCAGCGCCGCAGGCGGACCGCGTCGTTATAGACCGGGATGATCACGCTCACGAAGGGCAGATCGTCGCCGCGCTCCATCGCTATCCCTCCCCGCCAAGCGCGCAGGGCCGCCGCTCGATCTCGCCGCGCTGCCGCGCCGGGTCCACCGTCACCCGGGCGCAGGCAAACTCCCGCACCCAGAGGCCCCACTCGCGGTAGCGCCGGCCAAGCGGCTCGCCGAGGATCAACTCGTACTCCGGATACCACCAGAGCTGGTCGTAGCTGCTGGTGTGGGCGTAGCGGAAGGTCGCCCGCCGGTCAGGCGTGGCTATCAGCAGGTAGGAGGCCAGGCTGAAGCGCACGCGGGCGAAGTCGCTCTGCTCGCCCTGGCCGTAGAGCACCACGCCCTTGCCAGCGTCCAGGGTCCGCTCGGCCCGCTCCAGCATCGCCAGCCACGCCTCCGGCGACAGCGGCGGCTGGCCCGACCAGCCGGTGGCGAAGCGCTCCTCCTGGATGCCGTCCAACTCGGGCCGGTAGCGGTCCCAGGCGTCAGCAGTTGAGGGCGCCTCGACGATGTTGCCCCAGAGTTGTCGCTCTGGGAAGGCCGCCCGGATCTCCCGCAGCATGCCGACGACCGCCGCCTGCCAGGCCTCGACCGAGTCGTACTCGGCCACAGTGCCGTCGCCGTTGTCGGCGCGCTCGCTGATATGCTCGTAGGTTGCGGCGACGTTATCGAGGAAGAGGCTCTCCCAACCAGCATCGCGCTGCCGCCGCACCTGATCGATCCAGAACTCGCGGAAGCCGGCCGAGCCGGGGTTCATAAAATACTGGTAGGCGTGGCTGCCGTTCCAGATCCGCTCCTCGGTATAGAGCCGCTCACCGGCGCCGTTATGCAGGAACCAATCCTCGTGCGGGTGCGCCTGATCGCAGAAGTCGCGCGTCCACATCACATTGTTCTGCAAGGGCGTGTAGTCGTCCTCGCAGTGCGCCTCGCTATCTTCGTACGGCCCCGGCCCGAAGATCCGGAAGAGCAGCAGATACTGGGGCAGCACACTGCTGTAGCCCCGCTCGCGCACCTCGTCGCGCAGCGCCTCGGCGCCGTAGCGCATCATCAGCCAGTCAACGTGCTCGGCGAGGAACTGCGTGTCCATGCCCTCGGTCTCGTAGTACTGGAAGGCGATCTGCGGCGTCCAGGACTGGCTCTGAGCATCTTGGAGCGGGCTGGCCGTCGGGCGCACCCACGGCTGGCCCAGGGGTCGGGGGATGCTCG
>DAOUGF010000674.1:0-4753 GCA_034429295.1 Chloroflexaceae bacterium | reverse complement strand
GCAGCGCCACCGCGGTGACTCCGAGCGCCGCGAGCGGAAAGAATCTGCGCCCTGTTGTTGGCGCTTCTACAGTCTGCGATCCGCGATCTGCGATCGATAGTCCTGCCCATACTCCCGCTGCCAGCAGTCCCATGCCGATAGGCCAGGGCAGCCCGATGCGCATCCCGACGATCGCGGCGAGCGCCAGCCCGATCCCGGCCCACGCCAGCGCAGGCCGCTCGTCGAGCCATGCCCGCCCTGCGCCGAGGCTGAGGCGCAGACGCGGCCAGGCAGCCAGGAGCAGCAGCGGCAGCAGCGGCCACCAGGGCCAGCCGAGTGTGGGCAGCCAGTAGCCGGAGGCCGTCGGGAAGGCCGCGGCCCACCCCGCAGCCAGTGCGAGCAGCGCGCCCGCGCCCACCGCCGCCCATAGCGGCGCCCCCAGCCGGCGGAGCAGCAGCCAGCCGAGCAGCGGCAGCGCCAGCAGGAAGAGCGCGCGGATCGGCGGCAGCGTCGGCCCGGCGGCCGGCGCCAGGCGCACATGGCTGAGGGCGAAGCCGAGCTCCCGCGGGTCGCCCTCCGGCACAAACGCTGCCGTCTCCAGCAGCAGCGCCGTCTCGCCCGCCGGCCGCGTGGGCGCGAGCAGGCGATACACACGCCAGTCGCCGCCGACGGTGAAGCGGCCCAGCCCGCGCCCGCCGGCGTGGGCCATGACCTCCGCGGGTGGCGTCCCGGGGGGCCGCGGCGCGGTGAGCCGCAGGGTGGCGATCGCCGGGCGGCCCTCATAGCCGTAGAGGAACACGCCGGCCAGCGGCTCCGACCAGCGGTAGGTGTCGGTAGCGTTCGTCTCGACGCCGTAGAAGCGCACGAGCGTGCGCCCGACGCCGTCGCTATCGGCGGCGAGCTCGACGCCGGGGCGCGCTTGCGCGGCCCCCGCCAGGATCAGGCCGAGCGCGGCGAGGAGCAGCAGCAGCGGGGGCAGTGCCCCGGCCAGGCTGGCGCTGCTGAAGGGCCACGATCGGCGGGCCGCGGCGGGTGTCCCAAGAGTCAGATTCGTCTCGCGAGGGTGTTCGGCTGACACAGCGCGCCATCATACCCGAGCGGGCAGCGGCGCGCAACTTCGGCTTCTAGTGCCCGTACAGTGTAGTCTGTAGTCGGCAATCCGTACCGCGAGAGCCCCACAAAGCCAGAGAGCCAGGCGATATGGCCAAAAAGGCCGCCTGAAATTGCACTAGGCTGCCTCCCGAGCTAATCCGCTCCAACCTAAGCTGCTCCTCCAACCTAAGCCGCCTCCCAAGCTCGAAGCTTGGGAGGCGGAGAGGGGCGCCGGAGGGGAAGGAGGGACGCCGGTGGAGCGTGCGTCTGCCCCCGGCGGCGGGGAGTGGGAGGGCGGTGTTCGCAACACCTAATACAGCGCCTCTAGATCGAGCACGTTTCGCAGCGGCTCGCCTGCGATGTAGCGCCTGAGGTTATCGCAGAAGAGATCCGTGAGGCGGGCATTCTCCCGGTCGCTGGTGCTGGCCGAGTGCGGGCTTACCAGCACGTTGGGCAGATCCCAGAGCGGGCTCTCGGCGGGCAGCGGCTCGTTCTCGAACACATCGAGTGCGGCCCCGCCCAGGCGTCCGGCCCGCAGCGCGTCGATCAGAGCCGCCTCGTCGATCACCTGGCCGCGCCCGATGTTGATCAGCACCGCGCCTTGGGGCAGCATCGCCAGCTCGGCGGCCCCGATCAGCCGGTCGGTGGCGGGCGTGTGTGGCGTGAAGATCACCAGGAACTCGGCGCGGGGCAGCACCTCGCCCAGCTGCTCCGGCCCGTACAGTTCGTCGCAGCCCACGGCCGCCGGGTCGCTGCCGGCTACGGTGCGCTTCACGCCGAGCACGGTCATGCCCAGGGCCTTGCCGAGGCGGGCCACGGCGGTGCCGACACGGCCCGCGCCAAGCACGGCCAGCGTGCGCCCCGCAAGGTCCGTGGCGCCGAAGCGCTCCCAGCGGCGCTCCGCCTGGAGCCGCTGCATCTGCCAGTAGTTGCGCGAGAACATCAGCATCGCCATCGCGCAGAACTCGGCCAGGGGCTGGGCGTGGACGCCGCTGGCGGTGGTGTAGGTCACCCCCGGCATCCGCTCGGCGTAGCCCATGCGCTGCACGAACTGGCCGATCCCCGCGCTGGTGGCCTGCACCCAGCGCAGCCGCGGGGCCAGCTCCGGCAGTGTTTGCCGGTTGGTGTGGTCGAAATCGAACAGCACCTCGGCCTCGGCGAGCAGGGCGCGCCAGCGAGCCTCATCCTCGGCGCTTCTGGTGATGATGCTCGTGTGGTCGGCCGGGTAGCGGGGTGGTGGCAGCAGTTGCGGCTCGTAGACCACCTGGAGCCGCTCGCTCACGGCGCGGATGCGCTCCACGTGCGCGGGCTCGAGGTAGGAGGCGATCAGGACATTGATCGGGCGCTCAGTCATAGGTTCTTGCCTCCCAGGAGGAGCTACCGCCTACTCGGCGGGGATATAGTCGGGCTTGCGACGGATGAAGGCCGCGAGCAGCTCCACTGTCCGCTCCAGGTCGCTCGCGAGGAGTGTCTCGAAGGGGCTGTGGGTGTAGCGGGTGGGCACGCCAAGCGCGGCGGCGGCTACGCCATCGCGCATGAGGGCGCCGGCGTCGCTGCCGAAAATCCCGAAGACCGCCCGCTGGTAGGGGATGCCGGCCGCCTCGGCGGTATCGGCGATGGCGTCGGTGAGCGGGGCGTTGTAGGCGTACAGGTCTTTGTAGATCAGCACCGGGCCGCCGCCGAGGCGCGTCTCTACCTCGTGACGCGCCACGCCCGGCACGTCGCCGCTGAGGGCGATGTCGACGGCGATCGCGTACTGCGCCCCGATCGCGCGGTTGATCGAGTGGGCGCCGATCAGGCCGATCTCCTCCTGCACGCTGGAGGCGAAGTAGAGGTCGTAGGCCGACTCGGCGGGATCGACCCGATCGAGCAGCGCGTCGAGGATGGCGAGGGCCACCCGGTTGTCCATGGCCTTGCCGTAGATGTAGTCGCCCTGCCGGCGCAACGGCGGATTCCAGACCACCCGGTCGCCTACGCGGATGCCGCGGGCCTCCACCTCCGCCCGGCTGCTGGCGAAGACGTCCACCCAGAGGTCGCTCCACTCCAGGCGCGCCGTCTCGCGCTGCCGCTGGCTCAGGATGTGGCCGGTGAGCGTGGCGAAGATGCCCTCGACCGCGCCGTGGCGGGTCATCACCAGGGCCGGCTGGCCGATGGGCAGGCTGTAGGAGCCGCGCATATCGGGCCTGTCGACGCCGAGGCGCTGCCCGCTGCTGAGGAAGAGGAAGCCGTCGTCGGAGATATGGCGCACCGCGAAGCCGATCTCGTCGCCGTGGCCCACCAGCAGCAGCTTCGGGCCGTTGCCGCCCACGTGGGCGATCAGGTTGCCCACGGGGTCGATCGTCGCCTCGAGCCCGCGCTCGCGCCAGCGCTCCCGCAGAAAGCCGTGCACCCGCTCCTCCCGACCCACCGGGCCGGGGATCTCGCTCAGTGTTTTCAGGAGCTCAAACATTGGATTGCCTCTTATGCCCGCTCGGGGTACGTCTCCATCCAGCGCTGCCGTGCCACAAAGTCGTCCACGTACAGCGTCACCTTCTCGGGGGCGAAGGGGAACTCCGGCCCCTCTGCGTCGATGGCCTTGATGATCGGGCCAGCGTCGAAGCGCAGGCCGCTGAAGCGCTCCGGCGGCTGGGCGGCGAGCCAGGCGAAGGCTCGCCCGAGCTCCACCGGGTCGGCCCAGGCGGCGCGCTCCGCCTCCGGTAGCGCCTCCAGTTCCTCCCAGCTGATGCCCGTGGGCTTGATCGGTGCACCAGGGCCAATGGTGTTTACCGCGATGCGCTGTGGCCCTGCCTCCAGCGCCAGGGCCTTCACGAAGCCCTCCTGGCCGTGCTTGGCGGTGCAGTAGGCCACCTCGTGGTGGTAGCCCCGCAGGCTCGACCCACTCGCTACGCCGATGATGTGCCCGCCGCCCTGTTTGGCCATCACATCCCACGCGCTGCGGGTGAGGTTGAAGAGGCCGCCGAGGCTGACGTCGAGCTGCCGCCGCCAGAGCTCCGCGGGGGTGGCGTCGAATCGCATGAGCGGCATCAGGATCGCGGCGTGGACGACGATATCGAGCCGGCCCCAGCGGGCCACGATCTGATGCACCGCGCCCGCGCAGGCGGCCATGTCGCTCACATCGAACTCCAGCCCCAGCACTTCACCGCCATCCTCTCGCATGGCCGCGACGGCGCGGGCCAGTTCATTCGCGTCGATGTCGGCCGCGGCGACGGCGGCGCCCGCCCGGCCGAGGGCGCGGGCCACGCCGTAGCCGAGCCCGCGGCCGGCGCCGGTCACCAGGGCCACCTTGCCCGCCAGGGGGCGCCACTGCTGAGTCATTGCACACCTCCACGTTGTCGTTGCAGGCGCAAGCGCTTCGCGCCACTGCGTTCGCCGCTCCGCGCCCCGGCCCAAGGGGGCGGCTGCCCCCTTGGAACCCCCGAAGCCGATGCCCGCCTCAATCCGCATGCCATCGCTGCATGCCCCTGTGCGCCGAGAGCGGGCGTTGCGTTCCCCACTCCACGCCCGCTGCCGGGCAGCTTCGCTGAGAATGAGGAGGGCGTTCACCTGCGCGGTTGGACGACGGCACGCTGGATCGTGCAGGGCGCAACCAGCGGGCGAGGGGCACCGCGCTCGGCCAAGGCACAAGCCCGACGATGAGATGAGGTAGCAGATCAGCAGCGGCACGGCACTGGCTTCCTACTTG
>DAOUGF010000673.1:0-13572 GCA_034429295.1 Chloroflexaceae bacterium | reverse complement strand
GGCCGCCGTCGGCGTCCCAGGTGATCGCGAAGTGATGCCAGCCGGGCGCGAGGGTATCGGGCGCAGCGAGCAGGTCGCGGCTGGCCTCGTCGGCCGCGGTGGTCCAGAAGACCCAAGCGGGGCCGCCGTCAGGCCCGGCGATGTCGCGGCGCAGGGCGAGTGTACCGCTGTAGACGGGCGCGCCGTCGGGGCTGGCGCTGGCGGCGAGGAGATAGTGGCGCGGGATGCGGCCGGCCGGGTAGCTCGCGGGGAGTTCGGCCCACAGGCTGATCGTGCCAGCGTCGGGGCGCAGGTTGCCGGCCACGGGGTAGGTGAGGCCGGCGGGACCGAGCTCGAGGGCCTGGCCGGCGCGCCCTTCGGCGAAGCGCGGGCGCCCGTAGAAGGTCGGGAAGCCGCGCCCAACACTCTGCACCGCGTGGCCGTCGAACGAGGCGGCAAAGAGCAGATCGGAGGGCGGATCGACGGTGAACGTGCCAACCGGAGGCGCCGCGTCGGCCGGGGCCTCGGCGCCGCCAGTGGTCCATGTCGTCCCGCTCGCAGCGGCGGAAGCACCGTCGGTGGGGGCGGCGACGCCGGGCGGCGTGAAGTCGTAGCTGCCGACTAGGGAGGGTGCCCAGAGCCAATCGCTGGGGAGGCAGCCAGCGTAGGTTGGGCATGGGTCCGGGCCGGAGCCATGCCAGCCATATGGGTCGATCTGTTTGCCGTAGCGACGCACCTCGAAGTGGAGGTGGGGCGTGCCGTTCACGAAGCCACTGCGCCCGCTGGTGCCGAGGAAGTCGCCAGCCTGCACCACCACACCCTGGCCGCTGTCGATATGGCCGGCAAAGCGCGGTGCGAAGCCGTCGAGGTGCCAGTAGACCGTCTCGTAGCCGCCGGGATGGATGATCACCACGCCGTTGCCGCGGTGGGTGCGGGCGTAGGCGACTCCGGCGGCGGCGGCGAGGATCGGGGTGCCTATCGCCTGGTCGGGGAAGTAGTAGTCGTGGCCGTCGTGGCCATCGTACTGCACATTGCCCTGGCCGAGATAGTTCACCACATAGCGGTTGCCGTCATCGCCGCTGTCCACGGTGGGGTAGGCGTGATCGAAGTAGGCCAGATGGACAACGCGGACGCCGGCCGGCCATGGCTGGAGGAGGGAGAGCTGAGGACCGGAGCTCTCTGGCTGCGGAATGGGCGTCGGGATCGCGGGGTTGGGCGCTGGTGGTTGCGGCTCCGCGCCGATGCCGGGCGAGCTGACCTGCACCAGCTCGTTCTTGAAGTAGTGCTCGAAGGCCTGGCCGAAGCGCTCCACGGCGGCGCGCCACTCGGCGGCGCTACGGCCGCGGGCGAGGAAGCGCTGCACCGCGACGCCCTCCGGGGCCTGGTCGAGCGTGATCGTCAGGGTAACCCCATCGGAGAAGTGGAGGGTCGGCGGGCGGCTGTATGGGCCGAGGCCAGCCCGCAGTTCGCGGCTCGCCCAATCGATCTGCGTGGCGAAGCCCGTGGGACCGGCGGCGCCGAAGGGCTGCTGCAACGCGCTCTCGGGCGGTTGGGGGTCGCTCAGCAAGCTGGCCGTGGCCTCGAGCAGCGCCAGGTGCAGGCGCGGGCTGAGGCCGTAGTAGAGGGCGGCGCTTTCGATCAGATCTGCGGCGGCGCGCCCATCCTCACGATAGTCCTTCAGCAGGCCAGGCTGGCCATCGAGGAAGTCCTGCACACCGAGGCCACCCGCGCGGGCCGCCACGGGTGCGGGCGGCAGCAGGGCCATAAGGAGCGCGAGGAGCGACAAGGCACAGGCGATGACGCGGGCGGGCTTCACGGCGGGCACTCCGATGGGCTGGGGGATGCCAGCAGATGCTAACACGCTGGCAGCTGGGCGTCAACACAGGTAGAATGACAATTGGTTTATCAACGGCCGGCTTGATGAGCTGCTCGCCGGTTTAGTGTACAGAGGCGATGGCACCAGCGCCTCACGGAGCCTCTGATGCGGAACCGCCTCAGCGCCATCGCGCTGCTCTCAATTCTCCTCGTGGCCTGCGGCCGGGCTGCCCCTGCGCCGACGCCCAGCGCTACTATACCTACCGCTGCGCCCCCCGCCGAGGTTACGGTCGCGCCAACGGTCGCGCCAACGGCTGCGCCCACCGTCGCTCCAGAGGCTGCGGCCGGCGATCGGCCGGCGCTGGGCACCTTCTTCTTCTACTGGTACAACTGCCCGCGGCAGGAGTGCGACATCACGCAGCTGAGCATGGTGCCGCCCGGCTGGCTCACCCCGCTGCCGCGAGATGGCGACGAGCGCGACGGCAGGTCCTACTCGTCGTTTAACTACGACTGGTTCGAGGGCGAGCTGCGGGATATGGCTTCCGTAGGCATCGATACGGTCTTCCCGGTGAGCTGGGGCGACCACCCGCACCCGTGGTTCCGGCAGGATCGGCTCGAGTTGCTGGTGCAGGCGAACGGCGTGCTGGAGCGCCCGCTGCGGATCGGCATGTTCCTCGACAGCACCGCCCAGCAGGCGATGTACAACGATTTCGTCGCCGACGGCTACCGCTTCGGGCCGGGCGTGCCCCAGCTGCCGCTGAGCGACCCGCGAAGCGGCTACTTCTTCTACGAGCGCCATATCAAGGGCTTCTTCGAGCGGGTGCCGCAGGGGATGTGGGCCACCCACGAAGGCCGCCCGATCATCATCACCTACACGGCGCTCTGCTGCCGCGACCTGCAGTTGGGCGGCGCGCTCTGGAGCGCGGTGAAGGCAGCCTTCGCCCGCGACTTCGGCGTTGAGCCCTGGCTGATCCTCGAGGATACCTGGTTCACCCCGGAGGCGCTAGCGCCCGAGGGCGACAGGCGCTCGGTGGAGGAGGCCGCCGACGGGCGCTACAGCTGGGGCGCGGCGTTGAACGGCCCGGCCACCCGCACGCTGCGGGGGTACAGCGTGAGCAGCGTCGGCCCCGGCTTCGACAACCGGCGGATCACGGGAATAGCCGAGCCGCGCTACCAGCCGCGTGATCTGGCGCCGGGCGGCGGCGCGCCGGCTGATGGGGCGTTCCTGCAGGCCAGCCTCGCCGCCGTGCCGGCAGACAGCGACCTGGTGCTGATCGAGACCTGGAACGAGTGGCCGGAAAGCACCGGCATCGCCCGGGCGACCTACTCCAGCAGAGATGGCCGGCCGCTGCCCGAGGATTTCTACATGAGCATCGTCAGGGAATGGTGGGCGGGGCGGTTGCGTCCGGTACAGCGTAGGCCGTAGGGCCGAAGCATTCGCCGAGCGAATGCTTCGGTCCTACATTCCGTGCGACATCCTGACGGCGCCGGTAGGCGTCACCCTGTCACCCCTCACCTTCACCCTGTCACTCGCTCAGTCCCCCGCCTCCTCCACGCTCCAGGCCTGCACGCCGTGGGTGACGAAGGAGAAGGGGCGGACTTGTACGCCGGCCTGGGTGAGGGCGCGCTCCAGCTCCAGACGACGATCGAAGGGGCAGGCGAAGACCATAAAGCCGCCGCCGCCGGCGCCGGTGATCTTGCCGCCCCAGGCACCGTGCTTGCGAGCCAAGGCGTAGACTTCCTCGACGATCG
Organism: Chloroflexaceae bacterium; assembly: GCA_034429295.1. Lineage (GTDB taxonomy): Bacteria > Chloroflexota > Chloroflexia > Chloroflexales > Chloroflexaceae > OHK40. The sequence continues at coordinate 10,026 of DAOUGF010000673.1, read as the reverse complement.
GCGGGGCGATGTGGGGCGAGAAGGCCTTCTTCACCTCCCAGGCGTCGTGGAGCAGCCGACCGAAGTCGGCGATGCGCAACTCGCGCAGCAGGCGGGTAGCCTCGTCCACGAAAGCTTTCGTCTCGTCGTGGTAGCGCAGCGTGTCGCCCTTCACCAGACGCTGTACCTGGTCAGCCATGAGGTGGCGGCGCAGCAGTTGGCGGTCGCCGATATAGCCGATGATCAGGCAGCTCTCCAGCTCGAGCAGCGCGGTGGGGTCGCTGAGCACCGGCTCGACGATCACGCGGCCAGCGCCGAAGTGGTAGACGCACATCCCGCCGAAGACTGCGGCGTACTGATCCTGGCGGCCGCCGGGGATGCCGAGGTCAACCCGCTCGATGCGATAGGCGAGTTCGGCGAGCTGGTGGGCATCGTAGCTCTGGCCAGCGACGTTGTAGAGCAGCTTGAGCATGCTCACCACCAGAGCGGAGGAAGAGCCGAGGCCGCTGCCGGGGGGCGCATCGCTGAACATGGTGATCTTGTAGCCGGGGCGCTCGGGGGTGTAGGCGGGCCGCAGGTGGGGGATGGCGTCGAGTACGGCCTGGGGCAGGGGCAGGCGGCCATCCCACTCGCGGCCGCTCACCGAGCGGCTCACCTCCTGCAGGTCGAGGGAGCGGATAGTGAGGCCGGGCTCGGTGCTGGAGGAGAGCATGCAGCGGACGTAGAGGTTGATGGTGCAGTTGAGCACCTTGCCGCCGTGCTCCTCGGCGTAGGGGCTCACATCGGTGCCGCCACCGAAAAAGCCGATGCGCATGGGGGCGCGGGCTTTGTAGATCTTCATGACACGTCCCGTTCCGCTTGGCTAAAGCGCGGGCTAGTATAGCACGGGGCGCGGGATGTGTCGCCTCAGCGAGCTTTGGCTCTGTGATGCGAGATTCCTGTGATGAACCACAGAAGTTTTCCTCTACGCCCGCGCCCATCGAACCGTGGCTCTTCGTCGTGCGGCGGGCTGATCGGTTGAGCCCGCTCCGACCATCGCCTCCGCTCCGCTCCTAAGGGAATTTTGTAAGCTTACGGTTTTCAGCAGTGCTATACTTTCGGGCACGAGTGCTGGAGGATGCGCCTGTGAGAGTGCTCTGCGATGACCTCACTGCCGTAAAGAAGGCCCAGCGGATTCTCGCGATCTTCGGCCTCTATCAAGGCAAGGCGTACGCCGCGGTCGAGCCTACGATAGACGCGGCAGACAGGGAAGTGTACGCGATCTGCCTCGGGAAGCCGCTTGCCTCATTTACGATCAAGCAGCTCGAGGCCATCGCCGGCGTGCAGGTGACGGCTGAGTGAGCGGGCGCGGTAGGCCAGGGATTGCGGCGGGACGGCCAGGCGAGTACAATGCGGCCTATGCGCATCATCACGAATCCGGAGCACGGGGCCCACGATCCCCCTTACGAGATCCTTGACGGCGTAAGGACGCCCTACTTCGAGACGCCACGGCGGGTGGCGATCATCACCGAGGCATTGGCGGCGGCCGGCTTCCCCACGCCCGAGCCACCCCGCGCCTTCGGCTTGGAGCCGGTCACCGCGATCCATGACGTTGATTATGTCGAGTATCTAGAGCACGCCTACGAGGCCTGGGTGGCGGAGGGGCGGGCGCCCACCGCAGTGCTGCCCTCGGCGCTGCCGCTGCGGGGGATGCGCACGACCACCAGCAGCGTGCAAGGGCGAGCGGGGATCTACTGCTTTGACCTGAGCGCGCCGATCGTGGCCGGCACCTACGGCGCGGCGCGGATGAGCGTAGACGCCGCGCTCACCGGGGCATCGCTGCTGCTGGAGGGCGCCCGCTCGGCCTACGCCCTCTGCCGGCCGCCGGGCCACCACGCCGCCCGCGATATGGCCGGCGGCTACTGCTATCTCAACAACGCCGCCATCGCCGCCCACCACCTGGCCCGCGGCGAGCGCAGCGGCGGCGACTTCTGGGGCATGCGCCCCGCCGTGGTGGCCGTGCTCGACATCGACATCCATCACGGCAACGGCACCCAGGCGATCTTCTACGAGCGCAGCGACGTTTTCTTCGTCTCGATCCACGCCCACCCGGATCGCGAGTACCCCTACTTCCTCGGCTTCGCCGACGAGTGCGGCGCGCGGGCCGGCGAGGGCTACAACCTCAATCTGCCCCTGCCCGCCGGCGTGGACGATGAGGCCTACATGGCTGCGCTGGCGACGGCCCTGGAGGCGATCGCCGCGTACAGCCCCAGCTATCTGGTGGTGTCGGCCGGCTTCGACACCTTCGGCGGCGACCCGCTCGGCGACTTTGCCCTCACCACGGCCTGCTACGCCCGCATCGGCGCGCAGATCGCCCAACTCGGCCTACCCACGCTCTTCGTGCAGGAAGGCGGCTACGCCCTCGAGGATCTGGGGCGCAACGTGGTGAGCCTGCTGAGCGGCTTCGAGGAGGCGGCGTAGCCTGGCTCAGACCTGGCGGCGCTGGCAGCTGATCGAGACCTCGAAGCCAGCGCCCTCAATGAAGTCGCGCGCCGTGAGGGAGTCGGGGCGCCAGAACGCGAGCCATGCGCGTGTGCTTCACCCTATCCTCCTGCTCACAGCGCCCCGCTGGCGAGGGCGGCGTTGATCAGCAGCAGGGCTGTGGTGTTCTGGAGTGCGTGGAGGGCCACAGAGGGCCAGAGCGAGCCGCTGCGCTCCCGCAGGTAGGCCAGGAAGAGCCCCACCACGAACAGCCCGGGGATCAATACATACACGACATGGACGGCCGCGAAGATCGCGGCGTTGAGCAGGATGGCCGCCAGCGGCCCCATCCTGGCCCGCAGCAGTGGGTAGAGCATCCCGCGGAAGAAGAGCTCCTCGGCGAAGGGCACCACAACCGCCACGAGCAGCAGCAGGGCGCCGAGCTCCACCGCCTCGAGCGGCTGGCCGCCGGTGAGCACATCGACCTGAGGGTTCTCGAAGCCACCCGCCAGGCGGCCAACCGCGCTGTTCACCAGGGCCAGCAGGAGCAATTCGAGCAGGAAAAGGGGCGGCAGGAGCGCGAAGTAGCGCCTCGGAGCCGCCCGCAGGCCAAGAGCCGCCCAACCTGCGCGTCGCGCCGCAAACAGATAGATCCCGAGGATCGCCGCGAGATAGATGCCGAGGCCGGCCGCGTAGACCACCGGCGAGATCAGCCGTGGCTCCATCGTGAGACTGAGGGCCGTCCCAACCGTGCGGGCAAGCAACGCGAGCACCACCCCGCCCACCAGCATCACCACCAGGGCCATGAGCAGATCGCCCCAGCCCCAGCCGACCGCCGGCCGCCCGTCATCGACAGGCTGCCCCTCAGGCAGCCGCCCTGTCGCCTGCTCCTGCATCGCTGCCGACCCTCCCCACAGCTCGCACCTCGCTGCAGGATAGCACAAGATGAGTCACATCGGATGGCACAGCTCTTGCACAGTGTAGGAGCAGAGAGAGGATAGCATAAAGCCCAGCCCCAGGCCTGTACAGGAGGATCTTATGAGCTTTCATACCGTTGAGCGCAACGTCGGTGACACGGAGCGCATCCTGTCCGCCGTGGGCGGCACCCTGCTGGCCTATATGGCCCTGCGGCGTGCGCCCCTCGCCCTCATCCTCGCCGGCGTCGGAGCCTACCTCATCCAGCGCGCCTCCTCGGCCCACTGCGCCATCTACGATGCCCTTGGCGTGACGACGCGCAAGGAGACGATCACCCTGCGGGCAGCCAGCCAGGATATCGAGCGTATGGTCGATATGACGGTCGAGGACTCGTTCCCCGCGAGCGACCCGCCCGGCTGGAACAGCGGCACCTTTACCCAAGTGGATAAGTAGGCCAGCCGCGCTGCTCTGCAGGGTTGGAATACTGTTACATGAGCTTGGCACATCCTAGCGCCTGCTATCGCGCCCTCAAGCTGAGAGCTTGAGGGCGCTCCTTCGTGGGCACCCACGACGGGGCACCCGTATACCATTGCCAATTCGTGTCGGGCTGCTAATCGATATGCAGCCCGCCGTTCACGTCCATCACCTCGCCGGTGATGTAGTCAGAGAGCTCGCTGGCGAAGAAGAGGCAGGCGCGGGCCACATCGATCGGCTGGCCGAGGCGACCGAGGGGGATGCTTCGCACGAGCTCCTCCTTGCGCTCAGCTGTCATCTGGCCGCCGAAGATATCGGTGTCGACCGGGCCTGGCGCCACGGCGTTCACCCGGATCTGCTCGGACGCCAACTCGCGGGCCAGCGCCCGGGTGAGCCCCAGGATGCCGGCCTTGGCCGCCGAGTAGACCGACGCGCCGAAGACGCCACCGCCGCGCTTCGCCGAGATCGACGAGATGCAGATGATGCTGCCGCGGCCGAGCTGGCGCATGTACGGCAGCACCGCCTGCGAGCAGAGAAAGCTGCCCCGTAAGTTCACGTCCATCACGGCGTCGTAGTCGGCCTGTGTCACATCGGCGATCTTCGTCGGTGAGGTGATGCCGGCGTTGTTGACGAGGATGTCGGGCGGGCCGAGCTCGGCGGCCACTTGGGCGAAGGCCGCCGTCACCTCATCGGCCAGGCGCACGTCGCAGCGATAGCCGCGGTGGGCTGGACCGAGCTCGGCGGCCAGTTGCGCCGCGGCGGTGCCGTCGATGTCGAGGGCCGCTACGCGGGCGCCGTGCTCGGCAAAGAGCTTGGCGATGGCCCGGCCGATGCCGCGGGCCGAGCCGGCCCCGGTGACGATCGCGATCTTGCCGTCGAGAAGCATCAGCGCTGCGCCTTTGTGTTCACGGTGATCGGGCTGGCGGCCTCGTAGGCGGCCACGGCGTCGGCCTGCTGCTGCAGGAAGCCCAACTGGTCCACGCCGTTCACTAGGCAGTACTTGGCGAAGCCGTCGATCGGGAAGGTGACGGCGCGGCCACCCGGCAGAACCACCTTCTGATTCTCCAGGTCGACCGTCACCGTCGTCTCGGGGTCCTCCTCGATATGGCTGAGGAGCTCATGGTAAGTATCCTCGTCCACCGTGATCGGCAGCAGGCCGATCTTGAGCGAGTTGCCGCGGAAGATGTCGGCGAAGCTGGGGGAGATTACGGCCTTGAAGCCGTAGCCCTGCAGCGCCCAGGGGGCGTGCTCGCGGGAACTGCCGCAGCCGAAGTTCTTGCCTGCTACCAGCACAGTGGCGCCCTGGGACTCGGGGCGGTTCAGCACGAAGTCCGGGTTAGGCGTGCCGTCGGGGAGGTAACGCCAGGCGTAGAAGAGCCCCTCGGCGATGCCCTCCTTGTCCACTACCTTGAGGTAGCGGGCCGGGATGATCTGGTCAGTGTCGATATTCTCGACGGGCAGGGCGGCCGCCTTGCCGGTGAAGGTTGTGATCGGGTCCATAGCGATATCTCCTGAGTGAGGCGCGATGGGTGAGGGCCGAAGCATTCGTCCCGCCGTCCGTCCCGTTTGGCCGAAGCATTCGCTGCGCGAATGCTTCAGCCCTATATGAATAATCCTTCTTAGTTCAAGAAGGTGCGCGGGTCGGTGACGACGCCGGTGACGGCGGTGGCGGCGGCAGTGAGGGGGCTGGCGAGCATGGTGCGCGCGCCGGGGCCCTGGCGGCCCTCGAAGTTGCGGTTGCTCGTCGAGACGGCGTACTTGCCGGCCGGAACCTTATCGTCGTTCATCGCGAGGCACGCCGAGCAGCCGGCCTCGCGCCACTCGGCGCCGGCGGCCTTGAAGATCTGGTCGAGACCCTCGGCCTCAGCGGCACGCTTCACCTGCTGTGAGCCGGGCACCACCATCACCCGCACGCCATCGGCCACCTTGCGGCCCTTGAAGAAGGCCGCGGCCTGCCGCAGGTCGGAGATGCGGCTGTTGGTGCAGCTGCCGATGAAGACCATATCGACGGGATGGCCGAGCAGCGGCTTACCGGGCTGGAGCCCCATGTAGGCCATGGCCTTGTCGAGGGCCTGGCGGCTGCTGGCGTCGGGCAGCTGCTCGGGCGTGGGGATGGGCGCGTCGATCGGGATGCCCATGCCGGGGTTGGTGCCGTAGGTGATCATCGGCGCCAGCTCGGAGGCGTTGAGGGTGAACTCCTTATCGAAGGTCGCGCCCTCATCGCTGGGCAGCTGGCGCCAGCGGGCCACGGCGGCCTCGAACTCGGCGCCCTTGGGCGCGAAGGGCCGGCCCGCCACATACTCGAAGGTAGTATCGTCAGGGGCGACCATACCGGCGCGGGCACCGCCCTCGATCGACATGTTGCAGATCGTCATCCGCTCCTCCATCGAGAGCGCGCGGATCGCCTCGCCCATGTACTCGAAGACGTGGCCCGTGCCGCCGCCCACGCCATACTTGGCGATAATGGCCAGAATAATATCCTTGGCGGTGACGCCGGGCTGCAGCCGGCCCTCGACGCGCACCGCGCAGGTCTTCGGGCGGTACTGGAGCAGGCACTGGGTGGCGAGCACGTGGGCCACCTCGCTGGTGCCGATGCCGAAGGCGAGGGCCCCGAAGGCGCCGTGGGTGGAGGTGTGGCTATCGCCGCAGACGATCGTCAGGCCGGGCTGGGTGAGGCCCTGTTCTGGGCCGATCACGTGGACGATGCCCTGGTTGGCGTCGCCGAGTTCAAAGAGCGGGATGCCGAACTCGGCGCAGTTCTTGCGAAGCTGATCGAGCTGTGTGATCGCCTGCGGATCGAGCACCGGGATGATGCCCTGCGCGTTGCGGGGCGTCGTGGGGGTCGAGTGGTCCATCGTGGCGAGGGTGCGGTCGGGGCGGCGTACCTTGAGGCCCCGATTCCGCAGCTCGGTAAAGGCCTGGGGCGAGGTGACCTCGTGGATGAGGTGCAGGTCGATGTAGAGCACCGCAGGAGTGTCGGGCGTCTCGGGGCGTACGACGTGGGAATCCCACACCTTATCGAAGAGTGTGCGTGGACGGTTCATCATCAGCTCCTTGGGCATCTGCTGGCAGGCCTCCGCCCGCCTTATGACAATCGACTAATACAGTTTTCCACACATGTGCCGCAGCCTACCAGGCCGTGGTCCGTCATCTATGGTCGCTGGTCCAACCGAGGCGGCGATTGAGCATGCTGTGCAACCTCTGGTACACTGCGCCAAGCGCGGCGTGAGGTGGCATTTTGGCCTGGCTGGGCGCCAGGCGCACCGGCCGGCGCAGCTATCTGGTAGAGAGCGTGTCTATGGGCCGTAGCATACCGCAACGGCTGTACTGGCCACCGATCCTGTTCCTGAGCCTGGGGTTGCTTGTCACCGCCGGGGCGACATTCGCCGTGGCCGAGATCGGGCGATTCCGCGCGCAGACCCGCTTCTCCGCCAACGTCACAGCGGCGCGGGTGACCATTCAGGAGCGCATCCACGCCCATATCTCCCTGCTGTACAGCGTGGCTGGCCTGTTCGCGGCGAGCGATACAGTGGGCTACGACGAGTTTCACCGTTTTGTTCAGCGCCTCGAGCTGTCGGAGACCTACTCCGGCACGCAGGGCGTCGGCTTCTCGGCTCGCGTGCGGCCGGAGGAGCGGGCGGCATTTGAGGCGCAGGCCCGGGAGAGCCTGCCCGACTTCCGCATCTGGCCGGAGGAGCCGCGGGAAGAGTACCACGCGATCCTCTATCTCGAGCCGCTGGACGCCCGCAACCGCGCAGCGATGGGCTACGACATGTACACCGAGGCGGTGCGCCGCGATGCGATGAGCCGCGCCCGCGACACGGGCGCCGCGGCCGCCAGCGGCGCCGTCACCCTCGTGCAGGAGATCGACGACGACGAGCGGCAGGCCGGCTTCCTGATCTATGTGCCAGTCTACGAGGGCGGCGCCGTGCCGCCGACGGTTGAGGCGCGGCGCGAGCGGCTGCTCGGCTTCGCCTACAGCCCCTTCCGCGCCGGCGACCTCTTCCGCGACATCCTCGGCAAGGAGCGCGGGCTGCGGGTGGCGGTCGCGATCTACGACGGCGGCGCCGCCATCCCCGAGGCCCTGCTCCACCAGACGATCGAGCAGCCTGCGGGCTACCGCCCGGCGTTCAGCACCAGCGAGACGATCATCATCGCCGGCCGGCCCTGGACGATCCGCTACAGCACGCTGCCCGGCTTCGACGCTTCCGGCGAACAGACCCTTGCGCCGCTCACGGCGGCGGCCGGCCTCCTGCTGAGCCTGATCCTCTTTTTTGTGGCGCTGGCGCAGGCCCGCGCCCGGCACGAGGCCGAGCAGGCCGTGCGGATCCGCGACACCTTCCTCTCGGTGGCTTCCCACGAGCTCAAAACGCCCCTCACCTCGCTCTACGGCAACGCCCAACTGCTGCAGCGGCGCATGGCCCGCGGCACGCCGTTCGGCGAGCGGGAGCAGAGCAACGTCAACGCGATCGTCGCCCAGACCCGCCGCCTCGCCAAGCTGATCGACGAACTGCTCGACCACACCAGGCTCCGCGAGGGGCGGCTGGAGATCCAACGGGCGCCCCTCGACCTGGCCGAGATCGTGCGCCACGTCGCCGCCGAGCTCGGCCCGACCTTCGAGCGCCACACCCTTAGCCTGGAGCTGCCCACCAAGCCGCTGCCGATCCTCGGCGACCCGATGCGGGTGGAGCAGATCCTGGTGAACCTGATCGGCAACGCCGTGAAGTACAGCCCCAAGGGCGGCGCCGTGGAGGTGAGCGCCGAGCAGGCCGGGCCTTGGGCGCAGGTGCGCGTGCGCGATCAGGGGATCGGCATTCCGGCCGCCGCGCAGCCGCGGCTCTTCAGCCAGTTCTACCGGGCGCCCAACGCTGTGGGCAAGCATATCTCCGGCATGGGCATCGGGCTGTACATCGTCAAAGAGCTTGTCGAGCGGCACGGCGGCACCATCACGTTCGAGAGCAAGGAGGGCGAGGGGAGCACCTTCACGGTGCGGCTGCCCCTCGCCGAAAGCCCGGCCCAGCTTAGCCCACGGCAACATCCGAGCGACCCTCCGGTGAGCCTGCAGCCGTGAGCCGGCCGTCGCGGGAGCGGAGCAACGGCAGCTCTAAGCTGTCCCAGAGCGCCTGGTAGCTCGCCTCGATGATATTCTGCGAGGCGCCGATGGTGGACCAGCGCTCGTCGCCGCGGGCGCTCTCGATCAGCACGCGAGGCGTGGCCGCCGTGCCGCGGTGCTCGTCGATGATGCGCACCTTGTAGTCAACCAGGCGCACCTCGGCCAGCTCCGGGTAGTGGGGCAGCAACGCCTTGCGGATGGCCCGGTCGAGGGCGTTCACCGGGCCGTCGCCCTCAGCAGCGGTGTGCATCAGCTCGTCGCCCACCCGCACCTTCACCGTGGCCTGGGAGAGCATCTCGCGGTCGCCGCGCTTCTCGACGATCACCGTGAAGTCGAGCAGCTCGAAGGGCGGCGTGTAGTCGGCGGCGCTGCGGCGCACCAGCATCTCGAAGCTGCCCTCGGCAGCCTCGAACTGGAAGCCGCGATGCTCCAACTCCTTGATCTTCTGCACCACCGCCCGCTCGGCGCCGTTGAGCCGCAGGCCCAGCTCGTCGGCCCGCACGCGCACGTTGCCGCGGCCTGAGAGCTCGCTCACCACCACCCGCTTCTGGTTGCCCACCAGCGTCGGGTCGATGTGCTGGTAGCTCTCCTCCACCTTCTCGATCGCGGCCACGTGGATGCCGCCCTTGTGGGCGAAGGCGCTGCGGCCCACGTAGGGCGCGTGGCTGTCGGGGTTGAGGTTGGCCACCGCGGCGACGAAATGGGAGACCTCGCTGAGCCGCCGGAGCTGCTCGGGCGTCACGCAGGTGTAGCCGAGTTTGAGCTGCAGGTTGGCGATCAGGGGGATGAGATCCATATTGCCGCAGCGCTCACCGTAGCCGTTGATCGTGCCCTGGACCTGGGTTGCACCCTCCTGCACAGCGGCCATCGCGTTCGCCACGGCCAGGGCGCTGTCGTTATGGGTGTGGATGCCGACCTGCGGGCCGGGGACCGAGGACTGAGAGCTAAGGGCCGCAAGATGCTCGCGCACCGTCCGGGTGATCTGCGCGACCTCGTGGGGCAGGGTGCCGCCGTTGGTGTCGCAGAGCACGAGCGTGTCGGCGCCGGCGGTGGCCGCCGCCTCAAGGGTGCGGAGAGCGTAGACG
>DAOUGF010000672.1:0-4212 GCA_034429295.1 Chloroflexaceae bacterium | reverse complement strand
GAGGGGCGGAGCCTGGATGAGCTGCGGGCGGCCGCCGGCTTCACGGCGCCGCTCGAGGATGTGCGGCTCCCCCAGGATGCCTACGCCGCCTTTGTGGAGCTACATATCGAGCAGGGACCGCTTCTCGAGACCGAGCAGCTGCCGATCGGGGTGGTGCGGGCGATCGCGGCGCCCGCCGCACTGCGGCTGCGGCTGAAGGGCGAAGGCGGCCACGCCGGCGCGGTGCTGATGATGGGTCGCCGCGACGCGCTCCTGGCCGGCGCGGAGATCGCGCTGGCGGTGGAGCAGGCCGCCCTCAGCAGCGGCAGCCCCGATACGGTGGCTACCACGGGGCGCTTCGAGATCGAGCCGGGGGCGGTGAACGCCATCCCGAGCGCGGCTTACCTGGAGATCGATGTACGCGATGTGGCGCTCGAGCCGCGGGATCGCGCCCTCGCCGCGATCAACGACGCGGTTGTCGAGGTCTGCGGGCGGCGCCATATCGAGTACGAGCTGACGCCGCTCAACGCCGACCCGCCTGCCACATGCGATCCCGGTGTGGTCGGGACGATCATCAACGCCTGTGTCGATCTCGGTTTCGGCTATCAGGTGATGGTGAGCCGGGCCTATCACGACAGCCTGTTTATGGCTCGCATCTGCCCCACCGCGATGATCTTCATCCCATGCCGGGGCGGAATCAGCCACAGGCCCGACGAATACGCCGAGCCTGAGCATATCTATCAGGGCGTCGCGGTGCTCGCCCGCACGCTGGCCGAGCTCTCGGCCTGAGCTAGAGCGGGTTGCGCCCGCTACTGTCCGCGTCGCCCACCGGATCCACACCCCGCCGGTGCTCGGCATCGGCGGGGCGTTCGGCGCGGCTAGGCGTCTGCGCGACCTCCCGCATCCCGCCCTCGGCCGTCGAGTGGTCGCCCACAGTCCGCTCACGTTGGCGGATCTCCGCCACTTCCCGCCGATCGTCGGCACTTTGCGGTACACTGGGGTAGGCGATATCGGTCTCCTCGTTCACCCGGCCGCGGCGGAACTGTGCCACAACCCAGACGCCGAAGAGATAGATCACGAGCCCGAGAACGAGCACCATCGCCAGACCGCCCAGTATCGACCCGATCCCAGGGTCAAACGGGTTGGGATCCATGGAACCTCCTTGCACATTGCGAGCTTGTATGTTGCCGTTCTAATCGGAGGATGCAAGATCGCTGCCACGGTGAGCACGCCAATGTGGAGCAGTTATTTTCAGCCCCAAACCCTGGCCGAGGCCCTCGCCCTGCGCGTCGCCCATCCCGCCGCCCGCATCGTCGCCGGCGGCACCGACGTGCTGGTTGAGCTGAGCCGGCACCTCCGCCCCACTGACACGCTGATCGATATCTCGCGGCTCGACGAGCTGCGCTACGTGCGGGAGGAGGGCGGCGCCATCGCGATCGGCGCCCTCGCGACCCATAACGATGTGCTCGCCTCGCCGGTGTGCCTGGCCGGCGCACTGCCGCTGGCCCAAGCCTGCCTCGAGGTCGGCGCGCCGCAGATCCGCGCTCGCGCTACCGTGGCCGGCAATCTCGTGACCGCATCGCCCGCCAACGATACGATCACGCCCCTTGTGGCCCTCGACGCGACGGTGGTGCTGACGGGCCCGTCCGGCGAGCGGGAGCTGCCGCTGCAGCAGTTCTACTTGGGGGTGCGGCGCACGGCCCTGGCCCCCGACGAGCTGTTGCGGGAGATCAGGGTGCCCGCCCTCAGCCCGCGGCGGCGCGGCATCTTCCTCAAGCTCGGCCTGCGCCGCGCCCAGGCGATCGCCGTGGTGAACGCGGCCGTGGTGCTCACCTTCGACGGCGATGGGCCCGACGCCACGATCACTGAGGCCCGCGTGGCCCTCGGCTGCGTCGCGCCAACGATCGTGCGGGCCGAGGCTGCCGAGGCGGCCCTGGGAGGGCGGCGCCTGGCGGAGCTCGACCACGAAGCCCTTGGCCGGTTCGCCGCGGAGGCCTGCGCCCCGATCGATGACCTGCGCGGCTCGGCTGCCTACCGCCGCGAGGCGGTCGCCGCCCTGGTGACGAAGGCCCTGGCCCGGCTCGCCGCCGGCAGCGAGGCGGAGGGGTGGCCGCAAGGGGTGGTGTTGTTGGAGCGGCGGGGGGTTTGGATCGCGAATGACGCGAAAGCTGCGCCCGCGAAAAACGCGAATGCGAAGGCGCGAAAGAGCGAAGGGGAAGAACGCGAAACGGGAACGCGCGAAAGCGAAGCGCGCGAAAGTGAGGCCGTAGCAGGCACTGACACGGGCTTGGAGCGCGCGGAGGCGCTGGTGAACGGGCGCCCGGTCACGCTCTCGCCGCGGAAGTCGCTGCTCGATGCGCTGCGGGAGGACGCGGGGCTCACCGGCACGAAGGAGGGCTGCGCCGAGGGCGAGTGCGGCGCCTGCACGGTCTGGATCGATGGCCAGGCGGTGATGAGTTGCTTGGTGCCAGCGGGCCAAGCCCACGGCCGCGCTGTCACGACGATCGAGGGGCTCGCCGGCGAGGAGGGACTGCATCCGCTCCAGGCCGCGTTCATCGCCGAGGGCGCGGTGCAGTGCGGCTACTGCATCCCCGGCATGCTAATGGCCGGGGCGCAGCTGCTCGCCGAGCACTCCGATCCCTCGCTCGAGCAGATCACGGCGGCGCTGAGCGGCAACATCTGCCGCTGCACCGGTTACAGGAAGATCATCGCGGCGGTGCGGGCGGCGGCCAAACAGGGCGCCGCGCAGGATACATCACCGCAGCCGGCCGGCTAGAAGTTGTCCTCCGGCCAGCGGAACAGTATCTGTCCTGTGGCGAGATCGATCGTGTAGAGCTCGTCGGTGATCAGCACCAGTTGCTCGCGGCTCCAGACGGCCGCCCGCAGATCGTCGCTCTGGTCGGCGGTGACGATCTGCGTGCGCACGCGGCTCGCCCCGTCGCTCAGGTTGATCAGCTCGTAGATGAGCTGCTCGTCCGCGCCCTGCTGCTCCAGCACCGCCACGGCGTCGCCCACGAGCGCCGCAGTGAAGGCGCCGGTGTCTCCATTTGGGCCCATCGGGTCGGTGGCGGTGAAGACCCGCTCCCAACGTCGCTGGCCGCTCTCGATCTCCACGGCCCAGAGCTCGTAGCGGGAGGAGCCGCGGGTGCGCTGCGCCAGCACCAGCAGCGTTCCCTGGCCGGCGGCCAGAGGCGAGATGGTGTAGGCATCCTGGGCCAGCAGCACGCGCATCCCCTGGGGCGCCACTTCAACGAGCCGCCGTCCGTCGCTGAGGTAGAGGGTGTCGCCGGCCCAGAGGGTTGTCCCTGGGTCCAACTCAAAGCTGTAGAAGCCGTCGAGGTAGGTGCGGCCGAGCACCTGGCGAGTCTGCGCGTCAACGCTCAGCAGGCAGGTCGTGGAGCCGCTGGTCAGCCAGAGCAGCAGCCTGCCGCTCGGGTCCTGGGCGATCGGGCTGTAGTAGCCCGGCGACCGCATGTAGTCACTGTCGTTACGGTCGGGGCACTGGGGGGTAAACGGCTCGGCCTCAGCGCCGTCCCGCGGGTCGAAGAGGCGCAGCACCGAGCCGCTTCCGCCGTCGGCCGGCTCGTCAGGCACGCCCACAAGCTCGCCGGCCCGGACGATCTGCCGCGTGGCCTCGCGGAGCGTGACGTGCCAGCGGGGCGCCCCGTTGGCGACGCTGAAGGCCTGCAGCTCGCCGTCCTGGGGCAGCGCCACCACCACATCGCCGAAGATCTGCAGGCAGTCTGTGCAGATGTTGGGGCTGATCGCGTCGGTGAGGGGCGCCTCCCAGAGCGGCTCGCCGTTGGCCCGGCTCAGGCCGAGCAGACGAGTCCCGACAGCGGCGATCACAATCTCGTCGTTATAGATCACCACCCACCTGTACTCGTCGTTATCGCCGAGGGGCGCGCTTTCCCAGCGCACACCATCGCCGCTCGGGCTCATATAGGCGATGGTGCTCGCCTTGCGGTCGTAGTTGCGGCTGATCACCAGCAACTCCGGCACAGGAGTGTCGCTATCGAGCGGCACAGGCGGCACGGGCACGAAGCGGCGGCCCGGCGCGGCGCCCTGGATGGCCCGCGGCCCGGGCGTAGCGGTCGCACCCACCATCACTACCGGCGAGCCGCTCGGGTTGAAGAGGCGGCCGAAGAGCACGCCCCAACCCACGCCGAGCGCCCCCAACGTCAGGCCGGTGCCGATCAACACTCCGACGAGCAGTACGAGCAGCCCGACCAC
>DAOUGF010000671.1:0-4835 GCA_034429295.1 Chloroflexaceae bacterium | reverse complement strand
CCCGCCAAGGCGCTGGGCCGAGCGGCGCTCGCGGCCGCGCAGGAGGGCTGGTTCCCGCTCGGGGCTCAGCGATAGGCGCCAGCGATCGGAGTAAGACAATGGGCTACCGCGAGACGATCTTGTTCGCGCAGAGCGAGGATGGGCTCGGCCTGACCGGGCTGCTGATCGAGCCCGACGCGGGCTTCAGCGGCTTGGGCGTGCTCCTGGTGCACGGCAACACCGGCTCGTTCGCCGACTGGCCGTATGTGCAACTGGGCCGGGCGATTGCAACGCGTGGGTTACCCGTGCTCAGCATTGATACCCGCGGCCATCATATCAGCACCTCGCTCTACACCGAGGACGGGCGGGAGGTTGCCGGCGGCAGCGGCTGGGAGCGCCTGGAAGATGCTCCGCTCGACATCGGCCCGTGGGTCGAGGAGTTAGCGCGGCGCGGCGTGAGCCGCGTGGCGCTGGTTGGCCACAGCCAGGGCGCGGCAAAGGTGGTCGCGTACGCTGCGGAGCGGGCCGACCTCAGGGTAGCCGGCCTCATCCTGGCCTCGCCGAGTCTCCGGGGGCACTGGCCGCCTGAGCTTGTCGCGGAGGCCGCGCGACGCATGGCCGACGGCGAGGCCGACGCGCTGCTGCAGCCGCTGCCTGATGCGCCCTGGTACCAGCTGAGCGTGGGCAATCTGCTCAGCCGGGAGCGAATGTTGGCCCGAACCTACGTGGCTCAGGATGGGGCGCCGCTCATTGGCCGCGTCTCCTGCCCGATCCTGGCATTCTTCGGCGCGAGCGGCGATGTAGGCGGTGAGGCGGATCTGGAGCTCATCCGGACGAACGCCCGGGCGGCCGCGCGCGTTGACACCCTCGTGATCCCCAGCGCCGACCATGTCTACACGGGTGTGGAGCAGGCCGTGGGGGCGGAGATCGCGGCCTGGGTTGCAGCCTTGGCGCCAAAGGGATGAGCCGCTTATGCTACCATATTCAGGTCTAGCCTGGCCGCAGGTATTAGGCGCTGGAGCAGGGATCCATACCGCTGTTGAGGTTATGGCCTCCGGCGCGGATCACCCCGGCGGCCTGCCATCCGACGCTTTATCTGCTCCTCGCCTCCAGCCTGCTGAGGTCGCCTCGCCCGACTGGACGGTAGCCTCTGGCGCTTCCGGCTAATCCTGCCCTGATCATGAGCGCCTCCCACATCCGTGAACTGATCAGCGCCGTGTTCGGCAGCGAGGCCCACCCGCTCGCTGCCTGGTACGCCGGGCTGCTGGAGCGCGTATCGCCCCTGCGCGCCTTCACGGAGGCCAACGCCAACAAGATCCGCAAGAAGGCGCGCAACGCCCGCACCCCCGAGGATCAGCGCGACCTGCGCTGCGAGCTGGCCGTCGCCGCCGCCCTCGCCGACCGTCGCAGCCCGCTCAGCTATGAGCCGCTAGCGGCCGCCGGCAGTCGCGGGCCGGACTTTCTGCTGCGGCACAAGGGCCACACCGATGTCTACGTCGAGGTGTCGCGCCTGCGCCCGGCCCGCAGCCAGGCGCACGATCCCGCCGGCCGGTTGGCGGCCGTGCTCTGCAGCAAGCTCGGCCAATTGGTCGCCGGATCGGTCAATCTGCTGGTCGTCGTGAGCGACGCCGCGCCCTACGCCGCCGCGGATGTCGGCGCCACGATCCAATCGTTGCGGCGCCGGGTCGATGCCCGCGACGACGCCTATTTCGCCTTCCGCGGCTTGGCGGGAGCGCGCAGCTTCGCCCAAGCCCTGCCTCGCCTCAGCGCCGTGCATGTGGTAGCGCCGGCCGCCCCGGCCGAGGCGCTGTTCCTCCATCCGCAGGCCCGGCATCCCATGCCGGCCGACTTGGTGCGGGCCGCCGCCGCGTGGGGGCTCGCGGCGAGCGTCGGCCTGCCGAGCGACCCTTCGCCAGAGGACGAGACGTAGCGCAGCCTCGGAGGGCGCTGCTATGCTCTTCGCCGGCCGCTGATAAGGTGGTTCCTCGCCCGACCGTCTGGTAGCGCACTGGTTCGCGCAGAAAAGCAGAATGCAGGTAAGTCGTAGGCGGCCCCGCATTGCTACAGGACACCAATGGCGCATCTTGTACAGCACCTCGGTATCCGCTCGAAGCTCATTCTGGGCGCATCGATCATCCAGATCGCCATCATCCTCACAGGCGCGCTCCTCTACAATGAGATGTTGCAGAGCCAGGAGCGCGCCCTTGCGTTGCTACGCACCACGCGGGTGCTCACCAGCACCGAGGCGCTGCAGGCCATGCTGGCCACGATGGATATCAGCGCGCGCAGCTACATGCTGAGCGGCCAGGAGGTGCTGCTGGAGCCCTACACCCAGGCCTACACTGAGTCGTTGGCGCTGCGGGAGCGGCTGCGGGAGCAGGTGCAGGGCGAGCCGGCACAGGCGGAGCAGCTGGCGGAAGTGGACGAGCTGATAGAGGCGTGGCGCGAAGATTTCTTGCTCCCAGGCATCGCCCAGCGCGAGCAGCTCGACCGGGAGGGCGGCGCCACCGAGTTGGCCATGACGGGGCGCGAGCGGGCCGCCAAGCGCGCCTTCGATCGCCTGCAACTGCGGATCAGCCTGCTCCGCACGATCGAACTTGAACGCGTCGACCAGCGGGAGCTCGAGGCGCAGGAGGCGGCGGCAGGCCTGCGCACGACCCTGATCGTGTGCATGATGGTGTTGTTGCTGGGGAGCCTCGGGACGTTCTGGGTGCTCGCTTCCAATCTGGCGCGGCGGGTGCAGCGCGTTACTGGCGCGGCGACGCGGATGGCGGCGGGCGACTTCAGCGCCCGCTGCGACCTGGTGACGAGCCAGGATGAGGTCGGCCAGTTGGCCGGCGCCTTCAACACCATGGCCGCCGCGCTCCAGGAATACGCCGGCAACCTGCAGGTCCAGTACCGGGCCGCCGAGGAGGCCCGTCGCGAGCTCGAGCAGTCCCACGCCCAGGTAGTGGCGCAGCTCGCCACCATCGAGCGCCAGCAGCATGTCATTCGCGAGATGAGCGTGCCGGTGCTGCCCATTGATGAGCAGACTCTGGTGATGCCGCTGGTGGGGGCGCTGGACACCGCCAGGCTGGCACTGGTGCAGGAGCGGGCGCTCCAGGCGCTCGAGCACTCACAGGCTCACCGCCTGATCCTCGATGTCACCGGCGTTCCGGTGATCGACACGCAGGTTGCCCAAGGGCTGATTCAGCTGACTCAGATGGCGCGGCTGCTCGGGGCCAAGGTTCTCATTGTGGGCGTGCGCCCCGAAGTTGCGCAGGCGCTGGTGGCGCTCGGGGTGGACTGCTCCCACTTCAGCACTTACGCCACGCTCCAGCAGGGGATCGCCTACCTGCTAAGGCGGAACTCGTCCCCGAACGGGCGCCAGCTGAGCGCCTAAGCGCGCCTCAGATTCCGTATCGCTCGTGGAAGTCAGCGATGTGGTGCAGCTCGTGGCCCGCTGCGATATAGGCCCACGCGCGGGCGCTGCAGGGGTAGCCTGAGGCAGTACCGCGCCGCAGCCAAGCCTCGTCGTGGAAGCTGCGGAGCATGGCGATCGTCGCCCGCCGCTGGGCAGCGTAAGCCTCTAGCAGTTCGTCCAGCTCGCGCTCGGCGAAGCGGGCACCTCGCACATAGTCGTCCTGATCGAAGCTGGCCAGCGGCGTCGGGTCGCCGCGGCCGATGCGCAGGGCGCGGTAGGCGAAGACCTGCTCGGCGTCGGTGATGTGGCCGATCACCTCGAGGATGTTCCAATCCTCCGGCGTGGGGCGGGCCAGCACCTGCTCACGGCTGAGCGGGGCGAGCAGGGCCCGTGTCTCCTCCAGCTGGCGCTCCAGGATCTGCAGGATGGGCCCATCGGGGACGCGCGCGATGTAGCTGGCGTAGTAGGCGCCGTACTCATCCGGGCCGGGGCGGCTTGCGGGCATCGACATAAGAGAGCTCCTTTTGCTGGTTGCGATCAGCTACGACGGACGGCCGCCTGCGGCCTGCCTGACGGCGGCAGCGCTCACGGATGGGCGGCGAGCCACGCCAGTACTTCCTCGGCATGGCTGTCCGGCGGGAAGACCGGGTAGAAGACGTGCTCGACGGCCCCATCCCTGAGCACAAGGGTGAGCCGTTTGATCAGCGTCATACCCGCGACCTCGAAGGTCGGCAGTTGGAGGGCGTGGGCGAAGTGCAGCCCGGCGTCGCTGAGCAGGGCGAAGGGCAGATGTAGCCGCTCCGCCGCTTCCTGCTGGTAGGCCGTCTCCTGGGTGCTAAGGCCGAAGACGTCGGCGCCGCGGGCCTTCAGCTCGGCATAGTGATCGCGGAAGCTGCAGGCCTCGGGGGTGCAGCCGCGGGCGCCTGGAATGGCGTCCCAGCCATCCGGGGGCGGCTGGTCGGGCCGGCCGGTGCGCGGGTAGCAGTAGACCACGGTGCGACCGGGCAGGGCCGCGAGGTCCACGCTGCGCCCGTCGGTGGCCGGCAGCGGCAGCGATCGGAGGCGGAGCCCGGGGAGGTGGGCGCACGCGCCGTCGTCTTCCGGCACAGGAAGGCCGGCGGGCAGCTCGAAGAGGTTGTCGCTGCGGGGCATCGCGGACCTCCTCTGGTGTCGGTGGATGATGGGTGGCATTGTATCACCCCTGCGGCGATGCTACGGGGGGCTCACAGTGGCGCTAGCGGCGCCGAGGGCCGCGTCGTACTCCTCGCGGGTGAAGCGCCCGCCCCCGGCGTGGCGGGCGTTCGCAGCCCCGGCCGCCACGCCCGCGCATAGGGCGGCTTCCGGCGGGGCGCCCGTGGCAAGCCCGTGGAGCAGGCCGGCGAAGAAGGCGTCGCCGCTCCCCACGGCGCTCACGGCCTCCACGGCCGGGGCAGCGGCGTGCCAGCAGCCCGCT
>DAOUGF010000670.1:0-3414 GCA_034429295.1 Chloroflexaceae bacterium | reverse complement strand
CGAAGTTGAGCTTTGTGAGCTTCAGGGGGTAGGGCAGGCCGCCGGGACCGTCGCGGGGCTGAGGCACGGGCGGCAGGGCGGTGGGCAAAGGGCCGACAGCGGGAGCCCCGGGAGACGAGGGGCCGGCGGTGGGCAGCGAGACCACCGGCTCATCGGACTGCCCCCCGCTCCCCGGCCGCGCCGTAGCGACAGGCGCGCCCGGCTGCGTCACCGCGCCGCTCTGCCGGGCAGGTAGGCCCCAAGCCGAGTCGGGGAGATCGCCGCTGATGGGCGCGCCGGGCAGCGCCGTGGGAACGACAGAACCCTCTGTCGCGCCAGGGGATGCTGCGGTGGCCGCCGGGGCAGGTTCACCGGCCTCAGCCACACCCTGATCCGTGGCGGGCAGGACGATCTGGAGCGGGCCTTCGGGCGCCGGAGCGCTGAGTATCTGGGCGGTGGGCACAGTGGCCGGGGCGGAAACAGCGACGGGCTCGCGGACGCCGCAGGCGCTGAGGAAGATGAGCAGGGCGGCGCAGGGCAGCAGCACCCAGCATCGGGAGAGACGGTATCGCATAGCGGCACCTCGTTCGAATCGGTACGCTCTCGTGTGTACTACAAGACCGAACGGGGCACCGCGACGCGGCAGCGGCGGGAGGATTACTAGGGCATGATCGGCGGATGATAGGGGGGTGAGAGGGGGGTTTGGATCGCGAAATTCGTGAAGGGAAGAGAAAAATACGAAACGAAGGCGCGAAAACGCGAAGGGGAAGACGCGAAATGAAGTGGCGCGAAGCGCTTAAGGAAACGCGAAAGGGAAGACGCGAAAGAGGAGGCTAACCGAGGGTAGCGAAGAGGATGGCGACGATAGCGAGGATGGCGAGGATGGCGACCACGCCAGCGAGGACGAGGCGCTCGGGGTTGAGCAGCGACCAGTCGCCGATCAGCTCGTTATCGAAGCCGACGAGATAGAGGCGTTGGGGCTTCTCGTCCAGCAGGAAGTCCATCTCGGTGATGGTGGCGCCCTGGATCTTCAGCTCGGAGGTGAGCATGCGGGTGTCGTCGCCGGCCTCTGCGATAGCGGCCCGCAGCAACTCTGCCAGGGGCGCCACGCTGTGCCAGCGACCCTCGTAGGGGTTGATCGGGCCGCTGAAGACGGGCTCGAGGCGCCGCTTGAGGGCGAGCTGGGGCAGGTCGTCGATGTCGTCGGTGTTCTCGAAGACCTTGGCTCGCCGCGACCAGGTGAAGGTCAGCTCCTCGACCAGGTTGCCGCTACCTTTGCAGCGAGGGCACTGCTGCTTACCATAGCCGCGGCAGGCCTGGCAGGGAGCGGTGATCGTCTCGTGGCTGGTGCTGTTGTTGGGGTTAGAGACCTTGCTGACCTTCTCGATGGTGCCTTTGCCCTTGCAGACGTCGCAGAGGATGACGGTGGAGCCGGCGCACTCGGGGCAGGTGAGAACGCGAGTCGAGTTGGGGAGCGGGATCTCCTGGGGCCGCACCGTCTCGAAGGCGTCAGCGGAAGGGACCGGGACACTCCAGACGTCGGGCGGGGGCTGGATGGCGTTGCGGTCGTCGGGGGTTTGGGGCCTGGTGCGGGCCACCGGCTCGGTGCGCGTCTCGTAGAGGGCGCGGAGTTCGTAGAAGTAGACGTTGTAACTGACGATCTGCTCGGGCTGGATGAGCTGGCCGAGGCCGCGGCGGCGGAAGAAGCCATCACGGCTCCAACGGTTGAGGATGCGGCGGATAACATCGCGGCGATGGAGCTCATCAGCGCGCTTGTGGGCGCGGGCGACGAAATCCTTGAAGCTCTCGTCGAAGGTAGCGCCCAAGGCCGTCTCGACCGGGTTCTCGAGCCACTCGGCGCTAGTCTCCCAACGGCCCTCCTCCATGTCGGCGGTGGCCTGATCGATCGAGCTGCGCAGGGCCTGCCGCAGGGCGGCCGCAGCGGCGCTGGGGCCGGGGAAGCGCGCCTCCGGGCGTGGGGCGAGCATCCGAGCGATGACTCTGTCGGCCGGGGCGAGGGCGGCGTCGCGGGCGGCCAGGCTCGGCAGCTCCATGCCGGGCGGCGGCGGCACCTCGCCGGAGAGCATGTGATAGACCACCGCGCCCAAGCTGTAGACATCGAGGGCCGCGCCGGCCTCGCCCTCGGCAAGCCGCTGCTCCGGAGCCGAGTAGGGGGTGAGATAGTCGGCCTCGTCGATGTTCGAGAGGTCCGGCGTGTCGGGGCTGGCGGCCAGGCTCAGGTTGGTGAGGTAGGCCACACCCTCCTCGCCGACCATAATGTTGGCCGGCTGCACATCGCGGTGGAAGACCTGCTGGCTGTGGAGATACTCCAGAGCGGCGGCGATCTGAGAGGCGATGCGGACCGCGATGAGCGGCGGCAGCGGGCCGTCGGCCAGGATGACGCTGAGGGGCCGGGCGTCCAGCTGAGGGGTGACGAGATAGTCGCCGTATTTGTCGTCGTGGCCGGCGTCGATCACCGGGACGAGGTTGGGATGGCTGAGCCTGGCGGCGAGCCGCGCCGCGAGCTGGAAGCGGCTGGCGGAGATCCAGTCGTGGCGGCGCAGGATATGCACCTGCACCGGGCGATCCAGCGTGAGGTGGCTGGCACGGTAGACAGTGGCCAGCTCCTCTTGGGCTACCCGCTCGATCAGCTTATAGTTGCGCAGCTCGGCGCCGTTATCGGCGGCGCGTT
The DNA here is from genome assembly GCA_034429295.1 of Chloroflexaceae bacterium. Lineage (GTDB taxonomy): Bacteria > Chloroflexota > Chloroflexia > Chloroflexales > Chloroflexaceae > OHK40. Next base: position 743 of record DAOUGF010000670.1, on the reverse strand, counting down.
TGTCGTGGCGGACTGATGCCCGCGGAGTGCTCATGGTGGCCTGCGCGCCGGCAAGCGCGCGCTATCGCGAGGCGGCGCCCCGCTCTGGGGTGCAGTATACCACGCTAGCCGCGTGTTAATGCGGTAGCTTACAATTATAGCACATATTTTCTAATTCTTCAAGCGTAATCATACGGACCGGGGGTGTTGGTGGCCGCGAGGGGCCGCCCTTACAGATCATGCCACGGGATCGCAACAGAGCCACATCGTACAGCTTTCCACAAGTGAGCTGCTGGATAGACCACCGACGACCAACGACCGTCCGCAACCTGCCCGGCTGTGGTCGGTCGTCTGTGGTCGGTCGTCACCCATCCTCCAACCTATTTCCGCATTGCACGACTAGTCCTTATAAGGGTCGAAGGTCTCGGAGGGCGCCATACAGACGACCAGCGGGCGGAGCCAATGCTCCACCTCCAGGGTCCCGGCGTGGGCCGCGAGCACGGTGCGGAGGTCGCGGTAGACGTGGGGCGCCTCCTCCTCGTCACCGCCGCGCAGCACCACATCGGCCGCGGCCAGGGCCTCATCCATCATCGCCCGCGTCACCAAGCCCGGCGTCACACGGGTGGGGCGCTTCTTCCCACCGGGGCCAGCGACCCACTTCTTCTTGCCTGCGGCTTGGGTGCGGCTCATCACCCGCCCGGCCCCGTGGGGGGCGCTGTGGAGCGCCTCGTGGGCCTGGGGTGTGTCGAGGCCACGCACGATCG
>DAOUGF010000669.1:0-16397 GCA_034429295.1 Chloroflexaceae bacterium | reverse complement strand
CCGATCTGCTCTAGCGTGGCGCGGCGCATGGCGAGGGCAGCGCCCGATAGGAAGTCGGGGGGCGAGTCGGGTAGGGGGGCGTCGGCGGGCTGGTTGTGGCCACGGTTGCGCCCGTAGCCGAGCGGCATGAGCAGTTCGCCTCCGGCATGCTGCAGCCGCCCGTTGGGGAAGAGCGCCTTGCAGCCCGCGATGCCGACCCGCTCGTCGGCCTCCAGGGCGCCGACGAGTGCGGCCAGCCAGCCGGGGTGAACCTCGGTGTCCTGGTTCAAGATCACCAGGGCCTCGGCGTCGCCCTCCAGGGCGAGCCGCAGGCCCCGGTTGACGGCGCCGGCGAAGCCGAGGGCCCGCTCCTCGCGGATGAGCCGGACATGGGGGAACTCGGCGGCCACCAGGTCGGCGCCCTTGTCCGTCGAGCCGTTGTCCACCACGATGATCTCGAACTCAACGCCCTCCTGGGCCACCAGAGCGCCGAGGCAGCGGGCCAGGAAGCGGGCGCCGTTGTGGGCGGGGATGATGACGCTGGCCTTCACCGCGGGTCCTCTCCTCTGGTGAGGTCGGCGGCGAGCTCGCGCAGCTCGGCGACAGTCTCGGCGAGCTCGCGCAGCTCGGCGATCGTCTCGGCCATAGCGGTCTGGGCGTCGTCGATATCGGCGAGGTGCCGGGCGTGCTCTTCAACCCGCTGGGCCACCTGCTCGACGCGCTTCTGGGTCAGGGCGAGGGCCTGGCGCATCTGGCTGCTGAAGGCGTTGATATGGAGCGAGAGCTCGGAGTGGCGCCGGTCGTCGTTGGCGGCGAGCGCTTGGATGGCCTGGACCAAGGCGGCGTTGAAGGCGTTCTGCTGCTCCACGATCCCCTGGACGTACCACCTCGTCAGGCTGTTGGCGAGCTCTTTGGCCCGGCCCACGCCGGGCACGGACGAGCCAAGCGGGCGCGGCTCGATCTTCCAGAGGCCGTCGAGGCGGGCGACGGCGTCGTTGCGGGCTGTATCGTCCATTCTGTAGTCCGTAGTCTGTTGTCTGTCGTCCGTAGCCGGGCGCTCGTCATCCCCTTGCCCCTGGTGGGCGATGGTCGTCTTCGCAACTCCGGTCGTTATTTGCTTGTCGGGCCTGGTTCGGTGTGGCGCGGCGAGCCAGCGGCGGATCGGCTCGGCGACGCGCTCCCAGGTATAGTCGGCGGCCAGGGCGCGGGCGCGGCCGGCTGCCTCGGCCCGTTGATGGTCGTTCGTCAGAAGCGATACGGCGGCCTCAGCCGTGGCCTGCACGTCGCCGGGCGGCACCACGCTGCCAAGGCCGAAGCGCGCCACCAGCTCTGCGGCAGCGTCGCCGGCGCTCACCAGGCTGGCGCGGCCGGCCCAGAGATGGTCGAGGAAACGGGAGCGGACCGCGGCGTAAGCGCTCTCCAGGCCTGGCCTGCCCAGGCTCACCAGCAGGTCGGCCTCGAGGAGAAAGTCGCCGCGCCGCTCGTAGGGCACCCACTCATCGTAGAACTGCACCGTCTCGCCGATCACGCCCAACTCCGCCGCGAGGCCGCGGGCCTTGTCGGGCATCTCCATCGTCGCGGCGCCGCCCGGGTGACGCCCCGCAAGCAAGACGAGGCGGGCCTCGGGCACGCGCTCGCGGATCGCCGGCATGGCGCGGATGAGCGTCAGCGGGTCCATCCAGTCCCAGAGGCCGCCGGTCCAGAGTAGCAGTTTCGTCGCGGCGTCGAGGCCGGGGAGCCTGCCGCGGAGGGCTTGCTCAGTATGGGCGGGCGGGTCGACCGGCAGCCCGAAGGATACCACATCTATCAGGCCGCGCAGCAGCGGGTCGGCGTCGGCGAGGGGCGGCGTGACGCGGCCGAGGGCCAGGAGCGCGCCCACGTAGAGATCCCGCTGGCGCTCGGTGGCGCAGACGAAGGCGTCGCCGGCGAGGAGTTGGGCTCGCAGCAGGGCGGCGTCGCGCGCGGCCTGGTCCTCCCGCTGCTCCGGCGGGGCGGCGCGGAAGAGCTCGAGATTCTCCAGCGGCGTGGGGTCGTAGAGGTCGAGCATCAGCGGGGCGGCGGCCTCGGCGAGCTCGGGGTGGTGGGCGATGAGATGGCCATTGGCGAAGATGGCGTCTGCCCGGTCCGTGAGGGCCGCGAGCGAGGCCGGGTCGCCGAGAGTGAAGGCGGCGCAGGCGAAGCCCTGCGGGGCCAGATCGGGCGGCGCGGGGGCGGCGAGCGTCACGTCCAGCGCGCTGTCGCGGGCGAGGGCGCGGGCCAGTTCCCAGGCGCGGATGCCCGGCCCAGCCATGCGGGCGCCTACCCTATCGTGGCTGATGATCAGGAGGCGCATGCGGGCCCTCACCCCCCGCCCCCCTCTCCCTGAGCGGGAGAGGAGGAGGCAAGTGCGCCCTTGATCACGGCCTCCATCCGAGCCATGAACTGCTCCTGGGTGAAGTCGCGCTCGTAGCGGGCGCGGGCGGCGGCGCCGAGGCTCGCCACCAGGCCGGGCTCGCGCAGCAGCCGCTCCAGGTGGGCGGCCAGGGTGCGGTGGTCGCCGGCGGGGAAGAGCAGCGCCTCGCGACCGTGCTCCAGGGCCGCGGGGATGCCGCCGACGGCGCTGGCGACGATCGCCTTGCCGGCGGCCATCGCCTCCAGCAGCGCCACGGGCAGCACCTCGTCGCGGGATGGGAGGATCAGCAGGTCGGCGGCGGCGAGGCGGGCGAGGGCCTCGCTGTGGGGAAGCGGGCCGAGCAGCTGCGCACCGGGCGTGGTGGCGGCAAGCGGGCGCAGCGCCTCGTAGTAGGGCCAGTCGATCACGCCGCCGATCAGCTCGACGACCAGCTCGCCCCGCAGCCCCTCGGGCAGCAGGCCCATCGCCCGCAGCAGTGTATCCTGCCCCTTGCGCGGCTCCACGCTGCCGAGCAGCACCGCGCGCAGCCGGGTATCGAGGGAGCGGTGCGGCTCGCGCCCGGCCGCGGGCGGCGCCTGCACGCCGTAGGGGATGATCGCCGGGGCGGCGGGCAGCAGCTCGGCGTAGCGCTCGGCGGTGGCCGCTGTTGGGAAGATCAGGGCGTCGGCGGCGGCGAAGGCGCTCCGCACTGCGGGCCGCTCGTCGGCCAGCCGGCGGCCGAAGCCGGACTCGTGGATCCACCAGATCGCCGGCACGCCCGCCGCCCGCGCCGCGTGGACGGCCGTTGCACCGTGGATGGTGTTGATCAAGGCGAGGCTGGAGCCGGCTATCGCCTGGTAGGCCGTGGTCCCATCGTGCAGCAGGCGCTGGTGAATGGCCACCGTCACTCCGGCGGCCTCCAGCCGTTCGGCGAGGGGGCCGGGCGCGGGCGCCGCCACCGTTACCTTGTGGCCGCGGGCCGCGAGGCCGATCGCCACTTCCGCCAGGATGATCGGCGCGCCGCTCAGGCCGAGCTCGTGGCTGATGAGGAGCAGCGATGGCCGATCACCGGCCACGGACGATTGCCCGGCAGTGCCAATCGGCCGCGCTCGGTCGTCGGTCGTCGGTTGTCGGTCGTCTGTGGTCGCCACGCTCCTCGCCAGCTCCCGCAGCGGCAGGCTCACCTTGTCGGGGTAGAGGCCGAACTGGTGCAGGATCGTCGCGAGGCGATCGAGCGTATCCTCGCCGCCCGGCTCGGCCACGGCGGGAACGCGGGAGACGGGCGAGAGGTTAGGGCTGTAGTACGGGTCGCCCTCGGCGAGCTGCGGCAGCAGTTCCATCGTTGCTCGCAGCACATCGGCGGGGGGGAGGTTGAAGCCGCGGGAGGCGCCCTCGTGGTGGAGCAGGCGGGCGAAGGGTGTGTAGACGATCCGGTAGCCCCGCCTCGCCGCGGCCAGGCAGAAGGTGATGTCGCTGTAGCCGACGCGGTAGCCCTCGTCGAAGCCGCCCAGTTCCTCGAACAGCTCGCGGCGCATCAGCATACAGGCGCCCGTTACCGCCAGCAGGTCGCGGTACCACTCGGAGGAGCCGAAAGGCCCGTAAACTGCGCCGCTGGCGCCGTCGAAGAGGTGGCTGCCGTGGCCCTCAACGCCGATGGCGATCCCAGCGTGCTGCGTGGTGCCGTCGGGCCGCACCAGCCTGGCGCCCACAACGCCGACCTCGGGGCGCTCGGCCCAGCCCACCAGCTCGTCGAGCCAGCCGGGCTCCAGGGCCTCGGTGTCGTTGTTGAGGAAGAGCAGGCGGTCGCCGGAGGCGTGGCGGGCGCCCACGTTGTTCGCTCGCCCCCAGTTGAAGGGGCCGTCGAGCTTGAGCACCCGCACCCGCGGATCGGCTGCAAGCTCATCGTAGTAGGCGGCCGTGGCGGGCTCGACGCTGCCGGTGTCCACCAGCACGATCTCGTAGCTGGGGTAGGTGGTGAGGCGCAGGATCGAATCGACGCAGGCCCGCAGCAGCTCGACCTTATCCTTGGTGGGGATGATGATCGAGACCTTGAGGCCAAAGGTGGGCCACACCACGCGGGCCAGGCCCTGCTCGCTCACCTCCACCGTCGCGCCGGGGCTGCCCGTGCGGCGCAGGTGGCCCTCCAGGGCGCGCCGCTGCGCCGCGATCGCCCATGGCTTGGCCGTGGCCTCGCGGGCGGCCGAGCCGGGCACCTGGCGCCAGTGGTAGAGCACCTTCGCGATATGGTGGATCCTGTTGGTGCGCTCGCTGGCCCGCAGCGCCAGATCCCAATCCTGGGCGCCGTCGGTGGCCGGGTCGAAGCCGCCGAGTTCGGACAGGAGCGAGCGGCGGAAGGCGCCGTGCATCAGGTAGTTGGTGGAGAGCAGCAGGTCGGGCGAGGGGGCGCGTGGCTTGAACCAGGGGCTGTGGCGCACGCCGCCGTCCTCGCTGAGCTTATCCTCGTCGAAGTAGATCACGTCGGCGTCGGGGTGCTCGGCGAGGAGGGAGGCGAGCTCGAACAGCGCGAACGGGGCCAGGGTGTCGTCGTGGTCGAGGATCAGCGCCAGCTCGCCTTGGGCCAGCTCGAGGGCGGCGTTGAGGTTGCGGGCGATGCCGCGGTTCTCGCCGAGGAGCCGCAGGCGCGCGCGGGGCTCGGCAGCGGCGAACGCCTCGAGGGTGGCCCGCACCTCCGGCGACGAGCCGCCGTCCACCAGGCAGAGCTCCCAGTTGCCGTAGGTCTGGGCTTGCAGGGAGCCGAGGGCGTCCCGTAGCGCATCGAGGGGCGGGTCGAAGACTGCCATCGCCACGCTGATCAGCGGCTGCCCGGGGATGGCGCGGGCGCGCTCGCGCTGCCGCTCGAGCTCGGCGGCGTCGGGCTCGTTTGCGGCGATCCAGCGAGCGTAGGCGTCATCGACGGCCGTCGCCGGGCGGCCCACGGCGACCGTGGGGGAGGCGGTCGCCGCAGAGGCGGGTTCGTGCCCTTCGCGTGCTTTGCTTTCGCGTGCTTCGCTTTCGCGTGTTTCGCTGACTTCGCTTTCGTGTTGTTCGCGGGCGAAGCTTAGGCGCCTTTCGCGATCCAAACCCCTCCCCACCCAGCGCAGCAGCCGCATCACCCGGCCATTCTCCAGCCCGTTGATCACCTGTTGGAGGTGGGCAATGTGGGCCTCCTTGGCGACGAGCTCGGCCTCGAGGCGGTCGGCGTAGGCTCGCAACTCGGCGAGGCCGGCCTCGCGGGCCAGCCGCGCCTCGTGCTCGGCGGCGAGGATGATGCCGAGCTGCCGGCCCTGGCTATGGGCGCGGCGGACGGCCGCCTCGGCGGAGTGGGCAGCTGCCTCGGCGGAGAGCGCGGCCGCGGCGGCGCGGGCCTCGGCGGCCGTGAGTTGGTCGCGCTGCTCGAGCGCCAGCTGCCGCAGGTCGGCGTTCGCCCGCAGCAGCTCCCAGAGGCGGCGCTCGTAGTCGCGGATCACGCGGTGGGGCGGATCGGCGCGGCGGCGGAAGCGGACGGCCCAAGGCGTGATGAACGAGGCGTCGAAGTCAACGTCGCGGAAGAAGCCGTGGAGCGCGAAGAGGCCGGCCCAGTAATCGGGCGGGTTCACGTTGAAGTGGGTCGCCTCCTTGTGGTCGAGGGGCGACGAGGAGAAGAGCACATCGTCGCTGTGGGCGCAGAAGTTGGCCACGGCCCGCTCCGCCTCCTCGCGGGGCATATGCTCAAGCACCTCGATCGAGATGATCAGGTCGTAGCGGCGGCCAAAGGGCTCGGCCACCGAGCCAACCCGCACATGCTCCCGCACGCTCTCGTGGGCGGCGCCGATCGCATACTCGGAGATATCCACCCCCTCGGCGTCCACCCCGCGCTCGCGGAGCTGCTCCACCAGGATGCCGAGGGCGCAGCCGGCGTCGAGGGCGGAGGCAGGGCCGATCTCGGCGACGATCCTGTCGGCGATGCGGGCGAAAAAACGCAGCCAATGGGCGTCGCGCCGGTAGGGCAGGCCGAGCCCGGTGGCGTAGTACTGTTCGTCAAAAAGATGCTGCGCGTCAGAAGCTGTCATCCTGGGATTGGCCCTCTCCGTGGCAAGGGCAGCCTGGCTGGACGTGACCTGGCTGAACGCGACCTTTCGCGCCTTCCCTTTCGCGTCTTTATTTTCGCGTCTTCCTTTTCGAAGGTTCGAACCTTCGTTTCGCGTTTTTCACTACATTTCGCGGATTTCGCGATCCAAACCCTCACCCCAACCGCCACTCGCCGGGGATCGCGACCAGCCCGTAGCGCTCGCGGCCGGGGCTGTGGACGACCAGCGGGTAGAGGCGGTCGTGGAGGTCGTAGACGTGGGTCTGGGTGGCGTCCACCACAGCGGCGCTCACCTGGTAGCGGCCGGTGTTGAGCGGCAACGAGGGCACATGGTAGTCGATCACGCCGGGGCCGTCCACAGCCGGGATGGGCCAGTTGTCGAAGCCGGTGTTGGGCCCGGTGAGCCAGGTGCCGCTCTCGTGGTGGATGCCCACGCCGAAGACGGGATCTTTGATGCGCTCGTGGGCCACGTAGTGCAGCCGGATCGTCAGCGGGTCGCCGGTGCGGAAGACGGGCGGCTCCGTCCCGCCGGGGCCGAGCAACTGCACCCTGGTGATCTCGACCTCGCGCGAGCCGCGGCGGAAAGGGTTGCTCTCCTCCTCTGGCGGCGTGTCGTCGTGGCGCTCGGCGGCGAGTCGTTCCTCCTCCTGGCGGTTCACATCGGCGAGGTAGGCGTCGATCACCTCGCCGGAGGGTCCGCTGGCCATCTGCCGGCCGTGGTCGAGCCAGACGGCCACATCGCAGAGCGAGCGGACTACATCGAGGGCGTGGGAGACGAAGATGATCGTCTTGCCGGCCCGCCTGAAGCCGTAGATCCGCTCCATACACTTGCGCTGGAACGCCTCGTCGCCTACGGCCAGCACCTCGTCGGTGATCAGGATGTCGGGGTCTACCGCGGTGGCCACGGCGAAGGCCAGGCGGGTGTACATCCCGGAGGAGTAGTGCTTGATCTCGGTATCGAGGAAGTCGCCGATATCGGCGAAGGCGGCGATCTCAGGCAGCTTGCGCTCCATCTCCCGCTGGCCGACACCCATCAGCGAGCCGTAGAGGAACAGATTCTCGCGCCCGCTCAGCTCGGGGTGGAAGCCGCTGCCGAGCTCCAGCAGGGCGGCGATGCGACCGCTGGTGCGCACGATCCCGCTGGAGGGCTCGAGGATGCGGGTGATCAGCTTGAGGGCCGTGCTCTTGCCGGCGCCGTTGTGGCCAACCAGCCCCAAGCTCTGGCCCTGCTCCACCTTGAAGCTCACGTCCCGCAGCGCCCAGAACTCGTCGCCGGGAGGGCGGCGGCGCAGCAGGCCTATCACCCGCTCCTGGATAGTCTTGCGCTCCTCTTTGTGGAGCGTGAAGCGCTTGGAGACGTTCTGGAACTCGATGACGCTCATTGCTAGATCTCTTCGCCAAAGCGCCCGCTCACCCGCTGGAACGCCCAATAGCCCACCGTGAGGATCAGCAGCGCGGTGACGCTCACCCGCAGCACGCTGGTGAGTGCGGGGAGGCCTGGGGTTGGGATCTGGCCGATGGGCACGGCGGCGCCGTAGAGCACCTCGCGGTAGAACTCGATCAGCGAGGCCATCGGGTTGAACCAGCGCACCAGCCGCACCGCCAGGCCGTCGCCGAGGGTGCTCAGCGGGTAGATCACCGGGGTGAGGAAGAACCAGATGTTTACCAGGATGCCGACCAGGTGCACCACGTCGCGGAAGAAGACCGCCGTGGCGCTCAGGAGCAGCGCCAGCCCCGCCAGCAGCACCGTCTGGATGATGAGCAGCACCGGCAGGTAGGCGATCGTCCAGGTGAAGTTCAGCCGGCCGAGGCTCGTGAGTTGCACCACCGCCATCACCAGGAACATCACCGGCAGCGAGAGCAGGAAGTTGAGCAGGCTGGAGAGCACATTCGCCAGCGGCAGCACTTCCCGCGGGAAGTAGACCTTCTTCACCAGGGCCGAGCTATCGATCACGCTGCGGGTGCCGCCGGTAACCGCCTCCGCCGTGTAGTTCCAGGGCAGCAGCGCCACGATCACAAAGACCGGGAACTGGGCGATGCCGCCGGGGATGATCAGGCTGAAGACCACCACATACACCAGCATCATGCCGAGGGGGGCGAGCTGGGTCCAGAGGTAGCCGAGGGCGCTGCCCTTGTAGCGGGCCCGCAGGTCTCGCAGCACCAGGTTGCGGATGAGCTCGCGGTAGCCCCAGAGCTCGATCACCTTCTCCGTGATCCTGGCGCTGCGGTCCACGGCCACGCCCACCGCACCGAAGGCCAGCCCGAGCAGGGCGGCGAGCACGAGCAGTTGGGGGATAAAGCGAGGCTGCGGCGCCGAGGGGAGCGGAGCCGCCACGCTGTGGGCGGCCGAGAGGGCGGTGGGGTCGAAGGCGACGTCGTAGGTCTCGATCACATAATCGAGGGCAGCATCGATTGCCCGCAGGCGCTGGATGTCGCGGTCGCGCTCGGCTCGCTCGGCGGCAGCGGCGGGGTTAGTGCCGGCGCAGCCCTCCAAGGCGGCCTCGCGGGCGGCGGTATTGGTGAGCCCGGCCGTGCCGCAGAGGGCGTCGAGGGTGGCGTTGCGGGTATTGATCGCGAAGCGCCAGAGGTCGTAGCGCGACTCCAGCGCGCGGGCCACGTCGTTCAGCTCCTCGCGGGGCAGGTCGGAGATAGCGCGGGGCGTGGAGACGGGCTCGAGCTGGCGGGACATGGGGAAGGCGTCGGTGCGGATGATCTCCCGCAGCAGCACGTCGAAGGCGCCCGGCGCGGCGCGGCCGGCCGGTTCGAGCGCGAGCCAGAGCTCCCAGCCGAGCATGTTGCGCAGGATCTCGCGCCCGCCGGCCGCGCGCACCTGGCGGGCGAGCTCGGCCGCGGCGGCGTCGGCGAGGGCCTGCGCCTCGGCGGCCGTGGGCGCCACTCCGCGGAGCAGCACCGTTCCGCCCTCCTGAGGCACAAACTCTACGTGGTAGTCGGGCCGGCCGAAGCGCACCTCGCCCCTGGCCAGGGCGCCCTGGCGCAGCGCCTCGCTCGCGTCGCCGATGGCGATCTGCAGGCCGGTGACGCCTGGCGCCACCTCGTTGTAGATCCCGCCGTAGCGTCTCGTATCGAAGCGGGTGGCGGCCTCGGCCACGTAGATCACCGGCTGCGAGAGCACCCGCGGCGCCGCCGTGGCGAGCGCGCCCACCACGCAGAGCAGCACCCATAGCCACTGGTAGAGCCGGAAGCCGAGGTATTGAGCATTAAGAATTGAGAATTGAGAGAGCAGGCGCGCCCTGCGGCTCTCTCGTTTCTCTACTGTGCTCGCCATCCCCGCGCCCTATTCATCACGAGTCTGTTACCCATATTTCAATGCTCGATGCTCAACTCAACACGCTGCCCCGCCGCCAGGTCGATCACGGCGACTCCGGCGTTGGGCCACCAGCCCACCCCGGTCGGGCGTCGCGACTCGAAGCGCCGCAACTCGTCGCCGCTCACGCGCACCCGCTCGGCGCCCGCCGGAACTTCTAGCGCCAGGCCCACGAGGTTCTGTTCCGAGAGGTTCGTGACCGTGAACACGGTGACGCCCTCGCCGCTCGCGTCTACCTGCTCGCTTCTCACTTCTCCCACCGCCATCTGCCAGGCGGCGATCTCACCCAGGGGCGCCACCCAGATCGCCGGGTCGTCGCTGATCTGCCGCACCACTCGGCGCCAGGCCGCGATCTGCCGGGGCGTCACCACCTCCTCAGTGTGGGCCCAGAGGTCGATCATACCGCCTACTTCCAGGGCGCGTTCCACCTGCCGCAGCGCCAGGCTCACCCGATCCGCCGTGAGGTAGAAGTCGGGGCAGGCGAGGATGCGCCCCTCGCGGCCCGGCACCCAGCGGCAGCGGGGCTCGTCGATCAGGCCGTCGGCGCCAGCGGGGAAGAGGCTGTACTGGGGCTGGTCGCTCAGGCGCGTCACGCTCGTGATCCCGGCCTGCTCCAGGGCATCCCAATTGGAGTCGCTCATGCCGGCGCTGCTGCTCCAGGGGAAGGCGAGCGAGGTGGCGGGGGGCACGCCCCGCTCAGTGGCCACAGTGTTCCACGCCTGCAGGTCGGCCTGCCAGGTCGCCGTATCGCTCAGCCCGCCGTCGAGGTGGCTGAAGGTGTGGCTCTGGATCTCGTGGCCGGCCGCGCGCAGCGGCTCGATCAAGTCGCCGAAGTACCAGGCTGGCGCGGCGGCGCGGGTGGTGAAGGGGTCATCGGCGAACCAGGGCGTGGTCGCCCAGCGGTCGCTCGTCCAGCCGTTGGTGCTGGTTGCCCAAGTGAAGGTAGGGTCGCCCATGAAGCGGCGGCGCTCGACGTTGCCGTCGAGGAAGTTGTAGCCGGTGGCATAGTAGGTGGCCCGCACGCCGAAGGGTGCGAACAGCTCCAGCGTGGTCGTCACGCCCTCGCGCATGCGCATGGCCCGCAGGATGTGGTCCTCGGTGAAGTTGGGATCGCCCACGGAGCGCGAGTGAACCAGGCCGCCCATCGCCGTCTCCCAATCGAAGGTGAAGGCCACGGCAGCCCGCCGCCCGAGGGGCCAGTTGGCGATAGGCAGGGCCGGCTCTGGCGCCGGGGCGGGCGCGGCCAGGCTCGCCAGGCCCTCGCCGCCCTCATAGAGGCCCATCAAGTCGAGGTAGATCCGGTCGTCGGAGGCGGGCTCGACACGCACGGCCAGCGCGGCGGCGCCCTCCGGCGCCACGAAGCCGCCGCGGAGGCGGGACCAGTCGGCGGGCGGGGCCTCAGGGGTCCAGAGAGTCACCAGCTGCCAGAGCGTGGCGTCTTCCCGCAGCGTCGCGCCGGCGCCGTCGCGCCACTGGAAGACGAGCCGGGCGCGGGTGGGCGAGCGTTGGGGCGAGTCGGTGAGGGCGGCGGCCGTGAAGCAGTAGGAGGCGCCGGGGCGCACGGCCGCGGGCGGGGCCTGCAGGTAGTTGCCGATGCCCATCAGCTGCACGGCCCGGCCATCGCCGTCGAGCTCGAAGCCCTCGCCATCCACCGCGGGGCCGCGCAGGGCCACGCCGCCGGCCCGTCGCTCCCAGCCGGCCGGCATGTCGGGCGACTCGCCGGGCTCCAGGCCCGCGTTCGGCAGCAACTGACGGCTCAGGGGGCGGAGCGGGGCGCAGCCGGCGGCCCGCTGGCGCACGAAGAGCCAGGCGCCTAGCAGGCCGATGAGCAGACAAAAGACTGTTGCGCCGAGCAGGACGGGGCGAGGGACCATCACTCCACCAGCCGCCCCGGCCCACGCCGACGGGCGGCACGCGCCGCTGTCAAAACGCCCAATTCTAGCACAGATCGCCCTACGGGCCGCGCCGCGCCTTGGCATACACCTTGCGACAGGCGCCGTCAGAACCCTTGTGGCAGCAAGCGTGGCGGGGCGTGGTCGGCACCGGCGGCCGGTGGTGTGCCGCGGGCGCGCCTACCCTCCGGCGCCGCCTGGAAAGGAGCCAGCATGCAGAAGATCAACGACCTCTTTGGCAAGAAGGTGATCAGCCGGCAGACCGGCGACCAGTTGGCGACGGTGCGCGATGTGGTGCTCGATCGCCAGGCCCGCCAGATCATGGGCCTGATCATCGGCGGCGGCCGCTCGGACGGCGACCAGGTCGTGCAGCGCGAGCAGATCCTCGGGATGGGCGAGTATATCGTGGTGGATGGCGCCGGGCCCTTCCCGACCCTCAGTGAGGTGCCGGAGATCGCCGAGTTGCACGAGGGCGCCCAGAAGATCACCGGCAAGAAGATCATCAGCGCGGCGGGCGAGCAGTTGGGCACGGTGGGCGACATGTACTACAGCCGCAGCGGCGCGATCATCGGCTTCGAACTGAAGCACGGCCTGTTCAGCGGCTCCGACCCGCAGGTGATCCGGGGCGCCGATGTGCAGGCCGTCGGCAAGGATGCCGTGATCGTCGCCGAGACCGATCCAGTGAGCCTGAGCATCCTGACGGAGGATGAGATCGAGACCCCTGCGCCCGGCCTGGCCGCAGCTCGGCCCGACGCCGTCTCTCCTCGCGCCGATGCAGCCGCTGAGCCTCGCCCCGGCGAGCAGGCCGTCGGCGCCCCGCCGCCTATCCGGCCTGTGGAGCCCATTGAGTAGAGGGGACAGGGGGACAAGGGGATAAGGGGTCAAGGGGACATCCTGACGGTGCCGTGGGGATGGCCTCTTGTCTCTGTGTCGTCTATTGCGTGTGCTGCTTCGCAAGGTAGGCAGATCGGCGCCGCTGCTCTCGCGCCCTCAAGCTCTCAGCTTGAGGGCGCGAGAGCAGGCGCCAGGATGTACCAAGTTACTGTACAGACTACGGACTACGGACTACGGACTACGGACACTACTCTTCCGGAGCCGGGCTGCAGAACTGCAGCCGGTTGCCGAAGGGATCGTAGAAGCTGCAGTAGATCACATAGCCGGGGAAGACCACCGGGTCGTCGCAGCGCACGCCGCGGGCGCGCAGTTCAGCGCATGCGGCGTAACAGTCGTCCGTGTTCAGCACGATCGTGGTGCCTGTGCTCGGCTGCCAACCGGGCTCGGCCTTGGTGACCGCGAGATTGCCGGCGGGCGCGCCCGTCTGGAACTCGATCCAGCCAGCCTCCGGCAGGTCATAGAGCGGCGCGCCGAGGCCAAGCACCTCGCCGTAGAAGGTGCGGGCCGCGTCGAGATCGGGCACCGCGATCGAGACAACATTGATCCCTTTGAACAGCTGCATAGACTCCTCCGTGGACTGATGCGCCCGGCGGGGCCTTCGTGATAGACTCTGCTCAGACGGGAATCGCGGCGATGAGGAGATCATAGCATGTGCCGGAGCATCAAGCAGCTGCGCCGACCGACGCGGGATGTGACTGAGGAAGAGATCGAGGCGGCCGCGCTGCAGTATGTGCGCAAGGTGAGCGGTTATCGCGCCCCGGCGCGGGCCAACGCAGCCGCCTTCGAGACGGCTGTCGCCGAGGTTGCGGCGGCCACCCGGCGCCTCCTGGCCGCCGTGAAGGCCATGCCGCCCGAGGAAGGGGATCCGACGGCCCAGCTTGCCTGAGAGGTGACGATGGCCACAAAGGCGGCGCCGCGGCATGTGTGGGCGGTCGAGACTCTCGCGGTCGCGCCGCGGGAGAGGATTCTGGAGATCGGCTGCGGGCACGGCGTCGCGGCCTCGCTCGTCTGCGAGCGGCTCGACGGCGGCCACCTCACGGCGATCGACAGGTCGGCGACGATGATCGCGATGGCGTGCAAGCGCAACGCGGCCCGTATCGCCGCCGGCAGAGCGTCGTTCCACGCCGTGAACCTCCACCAGGCCGAGCTCCCCCCGGCGAGCTTCGATAAAATCTTCGCCATCCACGTCGGCGTCTTTGTGCGCGGCGACCCGGCCCGCGAGCTGGCGGCCATCAGGCGCTGCCTGGCCCCCGCCGGGCGCCTGCACCTCATCTACCAGCCGCTCCGCGCGGAGGAGCTCGCGCCCATGGCAGCCACCCTCTCGGCGGCCATCGAGCGCAACGGGCTCACTGTCAAAGAGCTGCTGGTGAAGGAGCTCGGGCCAGGGCCGGCGTTCTGTCTGATCGCGGGGCTGTAGGCGCGGGCGGCCTACAGCCGGCGGTATATAGGATCAAAGCTGACAGCTTCCGCCAGTATGCTGGGAGGGAGGAGCTTCGGGCGCGCTCGCCTGGAGGCGAGGCCCCGGCATACATTTGGAGCTGCAGACATGACCAAGATCGATTTCACCAAGGAGTACAAGCAGCTATACCAGCCGTCGGCGAGGGAGTTCGAGCTGGTGGAGGTGCCGCGCCTCACCTATCTCATGGTGGATGGGCACGGTGATCCGAACACCGCGCCGGTTTATGCGCAGGCGGTTGAGGCCCTCTACGGGCTGGCCTACCGCATCAAGTTCATCAGCAAAGCTGAGCTGGGGCGCGACTATGTGGTTCCGCCGCTCGAGGGCCTCTGGTGGGCGGATGATTACAACAGCTTCACCACAGCGCTCGATAAGAGCAAGTGGGATTGGACCATGCTGATCATGGTCCCGGAATGGATCTCCCGGGAGCTGTACGAGCGGGCGCTCGACGAGTTGCGGCGGAAGAAGCCGCTACCCGCGCTGGAGGCGATCAGGATGGAGCCGTACGAGGAAGGGCTCGCCGCGCAGATCCTCCACATCGGCCCCTATGATGCCGAGGGGCCGGTCCTTGCGCGCCTGCACCAGGAGTGGATCCCGCAGCATGGCTATGTCGAGAGCGGCAAGCATCACGAGATCTACCTGAGCGACCCGCGCCGGGTGGAGCCCGCCAAGCTCAAGACCGTGCTGCGGCAGCCGGTGCGCAAGCGCTGAATGTGCGGCCCAGCGCTGTTGGCGCGCGGTGGGGGAGGTTTGGATCGCGAATGGCGCGAATGGGAGCGAAGAACGCGAAACGAAGGCGCGAAGCAAGGAAAGGGAAGACGCGAAACGAGAGGGCCGGGGGATGGCGTGCATCCCCCGGCCATACAGCTACTGCTCCCCCGATAGCTTACGGCCGAGGGCCCTCGCGGCCTGGTTTGCGATCTCCTCGCCTGAGGGCGCGGCGATCTGCCGCATGGCCATGGCGACCTGTTCGGAGGGCGGCTCCAGCTGAGCGTTGCACTCGCGGCAGCGCCGGGCGGCCTCCGGGATCGCGCTTAGGCACTCCGGGCACTCCTTGGTGGGCGCTGGCTTCGGCTCGGGCTTGTAGCGATCCATTAGCTTGTTCACCGGCAGGACCACCACGAAGTAGACCACGAATGCCGTGATCAGGAAGGTGATCAGCGCGTTGATCACAGCGCCGTAGAGGATGCGCTGCCCCGCTACCGTGAAGCCCCAGTTCGACACGTCCGGCACGCCGCCGAAGATGCCGATCAGCGGCGTGATCACATTTTCCACTAGCGCGGTGACGACGCTGGTGAAGGCCGCGCCGATCACGATACCGACGGCCAGATCGACGACGTTCCCCCGCAGCAGGAACTTCCGAAAGCCGCCCAGTTCCTTCCCAACTCCGCCCATCATGCCTGAGGCGCGCTCATAAACTCGTGGGGCCATAGCTACTCCTCCCGCTCAACAGCAGACTCTGCCGCGCCAATCGCAAGAGCCGTGCCGGGCCGCCGCTACGCCTCAGCAGCGCGGGACGACCCAGGTGCCGCAACAGCCCATGCGGCGATGATCACCGCCTCCGCCAGGGCATCCAGCAGGTAGATAGGCGCGATCCGCCGCCGGGCCACGTGGACGATATCGATCCCTGCCAGGCCCGCGGCGCTTCCGACGCCCAGCAGCCGCAGCTCAGGCCAGGCCGCGCCGCGCTGCGCCCCTCGCAGCAACGTCGCCCCGATGGCGGTGATCAGCACGCCCGCCGTCTGCACCAGCCAGCCATCCACCTTCGGGCCCGTCACCCGCTGGAAGCTGCCCATGTGGATCAAAGGCCATACCCCTGTGACCACATAGTATACCCCCTGCCCAACGGCCACGGCCCGCGAGAGCGCCTGCCCCATGGCTCCACCTCTTCATCGGCGCGAACGTAATCTGCTGAACCTCGTCCAGCAACCGACGGGCCAGCGCCACCTTGCGAATCGGGGCGAAGCTACAGATCGCATCGCCGATGACCAGCAGCCCTCGGGGAAGTCGGCCGGCCGCTCATAGCGGCGCCGCTGGTTGGCCGAGAACTTGTACTGGACGATCTCCGTTAGCGGCCGGGCGCGGCAGATCAGCTTGTAGAGATCAGGGGTGGGCAGCTTGCGAGCGAAGGCCAGGAAGCCAGCCTCGTCGGTCGGCGGGTGGTTGCCGAAGGAGCCGGCCAGGGTCACGATCCAGCGCTCGCCCTCGCCAGCTGCAGTATGAACCCGTACAACTCCCCGCTGCGGCGGCGGTAGGCCAGGAAGCCTCCGGCTAAAGCGCTGCTGCCTGGCCTGCGCCTCGGATAGTCGTTTCACGCCGATCCCAGACTCTTCCCCTAGATCATCAGGTGGTCGCCCAGCCAGAAGTAGCCGGCGGCGTTCTCGGCGTTGACGATCCCGCCGTCCATGCGGATG
>DAOUGF010000668.1:0-7070 GCA_034429295.1 Chloroflexaceae bacterium | reverse complement strand
CTGCCGGCCCGCGGCGCGCCCGCCGACTTGGCGCCGATCACGCCGGAGGAGGCCGGCGCGCGCCTGGCCGCCCTCGCCCACGACTACGCCCTGGTCTTCTTCGAGTGCTCGCTGCCCGATCTGGCAGGCCACGGGCGCCTGGGACCTAACGGCGTCGGCGAGGCGCTCGCCCGCGTGGATGGGCTGCTCGGCGGGACGCTGGCGGCCCGCAGGCCAGACGACACGCTGCTTGTCACGAGCGACCACGGTAATATCGAGGATAGCAGCACGCGCGTGCATACCCTCGCACCCGTGCCGCTGCTGGTGGCCGGCCCGACAGCCCCGCGCTTCGCCGATGTGACGCGGATCGATGAGGTTGCCGAGGCTGTGTTGAGGGTATTATGATGGGGGGCGGTTTGGATCGCGAAATGCGCGAATGGGAGCGAAAAACGCGAAACGAAGGTTCGAACATTCGAAGGGGAAGACGCGAAAGAAAGCGCGAAAGAGGAAACGCGAAAGGGAAGGTAGAGTCTGAGTCATGAGTGATACGCGACCGATCAAGGTGCTCTTCGTCTGTATGGGCAATATCTGCCGCTCGCCTATGGCCGAGGCGGTGTTCAGGCATCAGGTGGCCGAGGCCGGCCTCGCCGACCGCTTCATCATCGACTCGGCGGGCACCGGTAGCTGGCATGTGGGTGAGCCGCCCCACCGGGGCACGCTCCGTATCCTCGCCGCCCACGGTGTGGACCCCGGCCCGCAGCGGGCGCGGCAGATCACCCGCGCCGACTTCAGCGAGTTCGACTATGTCGTGGCGATGGACGAAGAGAACCTCAGGGAGCTGCGCCGCTTCCGGCACGACTCCCACGCCAAGGTGAGTCTGCTGCTGGACCACGCCCCCGGCCTCGGCACGCGCGAGGTGCCCGATCCTTACTACACCGGCGGCTTCGAGCGGGTCTATGAGTTGGTCGAGGCGGGCTGCCGCGGGCTGCTCGCCCACATCCGCGAGCGGGAAGGGCTCTAAGCGCCTAGCCCTCGACGACGCGGGGCTGGCGCGGCGAGTCCTTCAGAGGGAGCGCTCCCGTGGCCCTTCCCTACACCGAAACCTTCACCTTTGAGGCCGCGCTGCGCGGCCAGCCCTTGCTCGTGGTGAGCAAGCCCGGCCTGCCGGGCGGCCACGAGTTGGGCGATAGGACGGCCCTTGCCGCAGAGCTGATCGAGCCGGCGCCGGACGAGCGGGTGCTGCTCCTCGGCTGCGGCCACGGGGCCCTCGGCGTGGCCCTGGCGCGACAGCTCGACGCCGGGCAGCTCACCCTGAGCGACCCCAGTCTGATCGCCCTGCGCATGGCGGCCCGCACCCTGGAGGCGAACGGCATCACCGGCGCGACGGTGAGCCCGACCATCAGCCTGCTCCCCGAAGGGGCCGGCAGCTTCGACCGGGTGGTGATCCTGGCGCCCCAGAGCCGCGCCCTCGCCCGCCGCTGGCTGGTCGAGGCCCACGCCCTGCTGCGCCCCGATGGCGCCGTGAACATCGCGGGGGCGAACGCTGAGGGCATCCAGTCGCTCATCGCCGACGCCGCAGCCCTCTTCGGCGCCGCGCACCTGCTCGGCTATGGGCGCGGCTGCCGGGTGGCCGAGGCAAGGCGAGCGGCGGAGCCCCTCGCCCCGCCCGCCTGGGCGCTGGCCCCCGGGATCGCGCCCGGCAGCTGGATCAGCGTGCCGGCGGAGCTGCCCGGCGGCCCGGTGGAGCTCGTCAGCCTGCCGGGCGTCTTCAGCGCCGACCGGCTGGACCCAGGCACGGCCCTGCTCTTGCAGCACAGCGGGTTGGGCCCCGGCCTGCGAGTGCTCGACGCTGGCTGCGGCTACGGGCCGATCGGCGTCGCCGCCGCACGCCTCGGCGCCTCCCGAGTGGATATGCTCGATGTTAACCTGCTCGCCGTGGCGGCCGCCGCCGAGAATATCGCCAGGCTCGGCCTGACGGGCGCCACCGCGCTGCCGAGCGACGCCCTCGAAGCTGCAACCGGGCCCTACGACCTGGTGATCAGCAACCCGCCCTTCCACGCCGGCAAAGCGGTGGACGCCGCTATGGCCGACGCCTTCATCAGCCAGGCCCGTGCGCTCCTGGCGCCGGGCGGCCGGCTGGCCCTGGTGGCCAACCGCTTCCTCCCCTACGAGCGCCGGCTCGCGCCGCTCTTCTCACGGGTTGAGCTGGCCGGCGAGAATCGCTCGTTCAAGGTGCTTGTAGGCCATACGTGATGACACCCTCGCTTGAGACTGTGCTGCGCGACTTGGCGGCCCTCTGCGCGGCCAGCGACTTGCCCGCCTGGCTGGTGGGCGGGGCCGCCCGCGACCTGGCCCGCGGCCTCGCTCCCGCAGATATCGACGTGGCCGTCGCCGGCGACGGACTTACCCTGGCCCGCGCCTTCGCCGACGCCCACGGCGCCGCTTTTGTGCCCCTCGACGACGAACGCCAGACCGGCCGCGCCGTCATTCCCGGCCCCCGCCCGCTCACCGTAGACATCGCCACCCTGCGGGCCCCCACCATCGAGGGCGATCTGCGCCTGCGGGATTTCACCGTGAACGCGCTGGCGCTGCCGCTCACCGACGAGCAGCCATCGTCCACCGGCCGCCAGCTGGCGCCGAATATCGCCTGGCTGTCGTCGGCCGCCGCTCGCCGGTCGTCGCTTCTCGATCCCACCGGCGGCCTGGCCGATCTGGAGGCGGGCGCGCTGCGGGCGGCCGGTCCGAGTAGCCTAAGCGACGATCCGGTTCGGGTGCTGCGGGCCGGGCGCCTGATCGCCACGCTGGGCCTGCGCCCCGTGCCCGAGCTGGCCGAGCAGCTGCGCGCAGCCGTCCCCGGGCTCGCCGCCGTGGCCGCCGAGCGCATACGCGACGAGCTACTCAAGCTGCTCGATGCGCCCGTCGCCGCGCCGGCGCTGCGCTACCTCGACGAGTGCGGCGCCCTCACCCGCGTGCTCCCCGAGCTTGAGCCCGCCCGCGCCTGCGACCAGCCCCGCGTCCACTTCCTCCCGGTGCTCGCCCATATGCTGGAGACAGTGGCCGCGCTGGACTGGCTGATCTTGAAGGTGGAAGACAGCAGCGAGCAGGGAGAGGAGAGCGGCGAGCGACCAGCGGCGGACCCGGCTGCCTCTCACTTCCCCATCGCCGTGCAGACTCACCCCGGCCTCATCGCCGAGCTTCCCTACGCCGACAGGCTGGCTGCGCTGCTCGGCGCACGGCGGACGGGGGGACACCGGCGGGCCGCGCTGCTGAAGCTGGCGGCGCTGCTCCACGACAACGCCAAGCCGCAGACGAAACAGCTCTACCCGGATGGCTCGGTGAGCTTCTACGGGCACCAGGAGCTCGGCGCCGAGACGGCCCAGCGGATCATGCGGCGGCTACGCATGAGCCGCGCCGACACGGCCTACGTGACCCTGGTTATCCGCGAGCACATGCGGCCAGGGCAGCTCCGCACCGCCGAAGTGATCACGCTGCGGGCCGTCACGCGCTTCTTCCGCGACCTCGGCGATGCGGGGCCCGATGTGCTGCTCCACGAACTGGCCGACCATCTGGCCACGCGAGGCCCACAGCTCAACGTTGAGGGCTGGGCCGCCCACCTGGCGTGGGTCGGGGCGATGTTGACCCACTACTACACGCCGCCTCCCGTACCGCCGGCGCCGCTGCTCGATGGACACGGCCTAATGGAGGCCCTCGGGATCGGGCCGGGGCCTCTCGTGGGGCGGCTGCTGCGCGAGATCGCCGAGGCGCAGGCAGCGGGCGAGGTGAAGACGCGAGAGGAGGCGCTGGCGTTAGCGAGGAGATTGAGCAATGAAGCTTGAGAATGGGACACGCGAAAGCGTGAGCTTTCTCAATGCTTCATACTTAATGCTCCCGCTTCACCGGCACAATGATCTCTTCGGTGCGTTGGCGATCTTCGCGGGCGGGGCGCTCTTCGTTGAGCAGGGGGAGCAAGATCAGCGTCAGCACGATCATCGCGCCGAGCAGGATTGTGGGGAAGGCGTTCAGCAGGTCGCTCACAGGCGGGCCCTCCATCGTCGGACAGTTCGCGAGGGCACCTTGCCACAGATGCCAGGACGCGGCAATGAGAGCTGTGTGATAACGCTATGAGGGCGCGGTGGCTGCTGGGCCGAATCGAGAGACAACAAAAAGGGGGCAGGGCATCCCTGTCCCCTATCCTCGCCTCGTACTCCCCTTACTTCAAGACATCGCGGACAATCTGCTCGAGGCGGTCAAGGGGGAAGGGTTTTGGGAGGTAATAGTCAACCCGCTGCTCGCGGGCGCGCTTCTCGAGCTCAGGGGTGGCGTAAGCGGTGATCATCACGACGCGGGTGTCGGGGGAAGACTCCTTGATCGCCGCGGCGAGCTGCAGGCCGTTCATGCCCGGCATATTGTAGTCGGTGATCACGAGGGGAACGGGCCGGAGCGCGATCTGGGCGAGGGCGTCAGCCCCACCGTTCACGGTCACGATGTCATAGCCGCCGGTCAGATCGCGCATGAGGCGATGGAGGATGATCAGGATGTCGGGCTCGTCCTCGACGAGGACGATCGCCGGGTTGCGGCCTGAGACATCGGGCATAGTAAGCTCCTCAAATTCCCCAGCAAAGCGACCAGCGGGCCGTCGGCGTGGGCTGATTGTAGCATAGGGCGCTAGGGCGGGCAAGATCCGGCACCGGTGCTATGATAGCGCCCGGATCATACCAACAGGAACATTCAATGACGCAGCTGCCCGGCATCTTTCTGAACGTGCTCGCGCCGGTTTTTGCCCTCGTGCTCCTCGGGTATATCGCCGGGCCGCGACTGCAGCTCGAGGGCCGCACGCTCTCCCGGCTGGCCTACTTTCTGCTCACGCCGGCCTTCGTGTTCACGATCCTCGGGCAGACGCGGATCGAGGCCGCCCTGGCCGGCCGCATGATCGGCTTTATCACCGTCGTCTACCTCGGCACGATCCTGCTCGCCTTTATCGTCGCGCGGCTGCTGCGGCGCTCGGCGGCGATGACGGCCGCCTACGTGATGATCGCGGCCTTCGGCAATGTGGGCAACTTCGGCCTGCCGATCGTGCAGTTCGCCGAGGGGCCCGAGGCGCTCGGCATCGCCACTGTCTACTTCCTGGCGAATCTGGTGCTGGCCTTTGTGGTGTGCGTCACCGCGGCCAACTTCAGCCGCGGCTTCAGCGTGGCCATGGCCGGCCAGGTGTTCCGCACACCGGCGCTGATCGCGGTCGTGCCCGCCCTGCTGGTGAACTGGTCTGGTATCAGCCTGCCGGCGGCGCTGCTGCGGCCGCTGGAATTGCTCTCCGCAGCCATGATCCCGACGATGCTGATCGTGCTGGGCGCCCAACTCGCCGATGCGGGGCTGCCGAAGCTCAGCCCGGACATGCTGCTGAGCAGCGCCATCCGCCTGCTCGCCGGGCCGGCCATCGCCTTCGGTGTGGCGGGGTGGTTCGCCCTGCCCCCGCTGGAGCGGAACGTCGGCATCCTTCAGTGTAGTATGCCCGCCGCCGTGCTCGTCTCGATCATCGCGCTTGAGAACCGGTTGCTGCCGGAGTTTGTGACGGCCACGGTGCTCTTCTCGAACCTAGCGAGCATCGTCACGCTGGCGATCGTGCTCTTCTTGCTGCGCTGAGCTATCGGATGCCTCACGCCGCCACCCTGCCAACCTCGCGAATCAGTAAGCTATTCCCCACGGATGCAGAGGATCGGCGGAATAAGTGGATTGCATGCCCGAAAAGGCTAGTTTATAATAGCCCCACGGTTCCCCCGGGCGTAAAGTGAAGATGCTCAGGAGCAAGGCATGAAACGGCGTGAGTTTCTACGCGGTACGGCGGCCGGTGTGCTCGGCGGTCTCAGCGTTACCCTGGCTGCCTGTGCGGGCGGCCCCCCATCCACACAGCAGGGCAGCGCCGCAACGGCCCCTGCCACGGGCCAGGCTGAGCCTACCGCGGCCCAGTCTCAGGCGGAGCCCACAGCGGCCCAGGCGGAGCCTACGGCGCCTCAGGCACAGGCTCCGGCCCAGTCATCGTCGATGCCAGCCGTGGAGTGGGAGATGGCCACCAGCTGGCCGGTGGCCCTCGACACGATCTTCGGCGGCGCTCAGTCGGTGGCCGACCGGGTGAGCGCGATGACCGACGGTATGTTCCGGATCACGCCGCGGGCGGCCGGCGAGCTCGCCCCCGGCACCCAGGTGCTCGACGTGGTCTCCCAGGGCGCCGTGGCCGCAGGCCATACGGCCTCCTACTACTACCTCGGCAAGAGCCCGGTCACCGCCTTCGGCACGACGCTGCCCTTCGGCTTCACCGCCCAGCAGCAGAACGCCTGGCTCTTCGAGGCCGGCGGCCTCGAGCAGCTCCAGGAGGTCTACGCCAAGCTCTTCAACGTGATCCAGTTCCCCGCCGGCAACACCGGCGCCCAGATGGGCGGCTGGTTCCGCCGGGAGATCAACTCCGTCTCCGACCTGAGCGGCCTGAAGATGCGCATCCCCGGCCTCGGCGGCCAGGTGATGACCGAGCTCGGCGTGACGGTGCAGGTGCTTGCCGCCGGCGAGATCTTCCAGGCCCTGCAGACGGGCGCTGTGGACGCGGCCGAGTGGGTGGGCCCCTACGACGATGAGAAGCTCGGCCTGAACCAGGTGGCCCAGTACTACTACTACCCCGGCTGGTGGGAGCCAGGCCCCTCCCTCGAGGTGGAGGTGAACCTCGACCAGTGGAACCAGCTGCCGAAGCTCTACCAGGAGTACCTGAAGGCGGCCTGCCACGAGGCGAACACGACCATGCTGGCCAGCTACGACGCCCGCAACAACGAGGCCCTCGCCTCGCTGATCGCCGGCGGCACCCAGCTGCGGGCCTACAGCGACGAGATCATGGAGGCCGCCGAGAAGGCCACCTTCGCGCTCTACGACGAGTTCGCCGCCAACGACGCCGACTTCGCCGCGATCTACGAGGGCTGGCGCGCCTTCCGCGACCGCATCTACCCCTGGCACAAGACGAACCAGTCGGCCTTCGAGCAGTTCGTCTACCGCAACGTCCAAACGGTGGCGTAGCGCCTAGCCGACAGCCCGTACTACCACCCGCCGCCCCC
>DAOUGF010000667.1:0-8885 GCA_034429295.1 Chloroflexaceae bacterium | reverse complement strand
GTCGCACCCACTCAAACCGATCCTCTGCGCGCTGCGCCCTATCGCCCTTGCTTCTGCTTGAGCTCGGCGATCAGGCTCTGCACGGCGAGATACGAGGGGCGCGGGCTCCAGTCGGGGTTGAGGATGCCGAAGGCGCCCTGCTCGTGTTCGGGGTTGCCCTGCTCGCCCCAGAGCACGGCGAAGTTCATGTTCCAGAGGAACATGTTCCCGACGAAGGGATACTGCTCGTAGGCGCGGCGGATGGCCCCGGTGATATACTCGGCCTGCTGCTCCAGCGACACGAAGTTGCCGAACTCATAGCCGGGGGTGTTGTTCGGCGTGGCCCAGCCGTACTCGGTGATCCACACCTCCTTGTCCGCCATGCCGTACTCTTCCATCCAGCGGCGCACATTCTCGATGTGGCGGAAGTAGTGGGTCTGGTGGTCGTTCCAGCAGCGGTCAGGCGCCGGCGAGCAGCCCTCGATATAGCTCGGGTTCTCCGGCCAGAGGGTGTCGGGCGGGTTGGCGGCGCCGCCGGGGTGCACGGCCTGCACATCGAAGTAGTTCCGTACCTCGCCGCCGTTGTAGCTGTACATCGCCCGATAGAACTCCTCGTCAGAGAGGGCGATCGATGGGTTGGTGACGCCGCTGGACGACGAGGCGGCCGCGAGCACCAGCGCGTCAGGGTTCACCGCCTTGATCCGCGTGTAGGCCTCCTTGAGCACCTCGACATAATGACCCACATCCTCCGGCACGATGTTCCCGCCATTCTCGTGGGCGAGGTTCGGCTCGTTCCAGATCTCGTAGGCGTGGATCTTGGTGCCGTAGCGCTGCGCCATCAGCTCGAGGAAGCGCCCGAGGGATGTCGGGTCCTCGGGGAGTCCGTTGGTGGGGTTGTAGGCGGCGGGCGAGCTCACCACGTTCACCAACAGCTTACGGCCGTAGGCGTGCACCGTCTCGACGATCCGGTCGAGCTCGTCCCATCCGTAGATATTGTTCGCGGGATCCTCGATGTCGCGCCAGACAACCTGCTGGCGCACCCAATCGAAGCCGGCGTTCTGCGTCAGCTGCAGCACCCGCTCGCGGTCGGTGTAGTAGAGGTGCGTGACCACACCGAACTCCAGGTAGTCTGGGTTGATCGGGCCGGTGTTCGGCTGTGGCGGGCCGACCGTGGGCTCGTCAGGCGCGGCGGTGGTGGGCTGATCCGGCGCGGCGGTGGGTTGATCCGGCGCGGCGGTGGTGGGCGCTTGGGACTCGCCGCCCGCCGTCGGCGCGGGGGCACTGGTGGGGGCTTGGCCGCCCTGCTCAGGCGGTGTGGCGCCGCCACAGGTGGCGAGCAGCGGCAGCAGGAAGAGGAGTAGGAGCACAGCGCCGAGGCGGTGCAGCGGTAGGGTCATCTGGTCCTCCGAAGTAGCTTGCCTCACGCTATCAAAACGCAGGAGCAGGGAGCGGAGTTCCGCCCCCTGGCTCCTGGTCTCGTTTGCGGTTCTGCTAGCGCTTCGACATCGCCTGGATGGCGTGGAAGGCCGGGCGCGGCGTCCAGTCGCCGTTGATCACGCCGAAGGAGGCCTGCTCGTGGAACTCGTTGCCGTTGGCCCGCCAGGGCACCGCAAAGTTCAAGTTCCAGACGAACATCGCGCCCACCCATGGCGCCCACTCGGTGCGGCCGATCTCAAAGGCGCGCACGATCCAGGCGGCCTGGGTCTCCATCGAGATCGAGTTGCCGTACTCGTAGCCGGGGGTGTTGTTCGGCGTGGCCCAGCCAAACTCGGTGATCCAGATCTGCCGGTCGGCCATGCCGTTCGCCACCAGCACGTTGCGCGTGTCCTCGATGCGCCGGAAGTAGAACTCGCTGCTGTTGCGCCAGTGCGGGCCGGGGCCGGGATTCTCGGGCCACTTCGTGTCGGGCGGGTTGTAGTGGCCGCCGGGGTGCAGACCGATGGCGTCAACGTGGGTGCGGAACTTGGGGTTCACCGCCATCTGGCGGATGAACTCGAAGTCGCTTAGGGCGATGTCGGCGCGGTTGGTGTCGGTGCTGGCGGGCGCGCCGCTCACCACGATCGCGTAGGGGGCGTTGGCCTTGATCGCGTCGTAGGCCACCTCGAGCAAATCCACGTAGTAGTCGGCGCTGGCGACCCGGCCGCCGATGCCGCCGTCGGTGGCGCAGTCGCCGCCGTTCTCACAGGCCCGGTTCTGCTCGTTCCAGATCTGGTAGGCCTGCACGCGGCCGCGGTAGCGAGCCGCCATCTGCCCCATGAAGTTGCCGAAGTCGGCGAAGTTCTGCCGCCGCGGCATGCCGGGGCCGCCGGCCCAGTCGGGCGCCGAGACGATGCTCAGCAGCAGGTTCACATCATGGGCGTCGGCGTCGGCGACAATGTCGTCGAGCTCGCCCCAGTAGATCGCGCCCGAGGCGTCGTGCAGGTCGCGCCAGCGCACCTGCTGGCGGATCCAGGTGATGCCGGCGTTCTTCGAGAGCGTCAGCACGCGGTTGCGGTCCTGCCACGCCGTGCCCTGGCCGTAGAGGTGGGCGTTGAAGCCATAGACGAACTGCCGCGGCATGGCGTTGTCGGGCGAGCGGTAGGTGAACTGCCGGTTGTCCTGGTGGTACTGATCGCGATACTCGTTGCCGAGCAGGCCGAGCAGGATGCGGTACTGCGGGTTCGGCTCGTCCGGGTGCCACTCCATGCGCTGGCGCTCGAAGTACTGCACCCAGTAGGTCTTGCCGTCCTGCGAGTTAACCTCCTGGAACTGCTCGCTCAGCGGATAGCCGAACACCTCGAGGCCGCCGTTGTTCAGCCAGAAGTCGCGGAAGGGCGCGGGGCTGTTGCGCAGCGTGTGGCCGCTCTCCGCGAACCAGGTGCCGTCGCCGGGGTTGCCCACCGGCTGGAAGGGCGCCTCGTTCTGGCGGCTCTGGGCCAGCCTGGTGCCCAGCAGCCGGCCCAGGATGTAGAAGCGGTTGCCCTGCTGCCCGTAGTTCTCAGGGTGCTCCTCGAGGATGGCCCGCTCGAAGTACTGGACGCGGTAGAACTGGCCGGGGTTGGTGAAGCTCTCCTCGATGAAGGGCTGCGAGATCGGGTAGCCCAGCACGAAGAGCGCGTTCGGCGTGTTCTTCCAGAACTCCAGGAAGCCGTTCACGGCCGAGTGGCCGGTCTCGGGAAAATAGCGCGCCTGGTAGGGTGGGAAGGTGTCGGGCACCGCTGTTTGCGCGGCGCTCTGACGTGGCCAAGCCACTAAGGTGGCGATGGTCGCGATCAG
The DNA here is from genome assembly GCA_034429295.1 of Chloroflexaceae bacterium. GTDB lineage: Bacteria > Chloroflexota > Chloroflexia > Chloroflexales > Chloroflexaceae > OHK40. Next base: position 5,651 of record DAOUGF010000667.1, on the reverse strand, counting down.
CACCAGGGCCGCGATGATCCGTCTAGCCATGCTCAGGTTCTCCTCAGAATGCTGCTGTGTCCGCTGGAGGTGCGACGAGGGTGAGAAGGGCCTGCGGCCACCTCTAATACGTATCCTAGCCCCGGTCGCTGATAGGTCGCTGACAGGCCTCTGACCCGGCGGTTACCGTTCGATTACCGCTTCAGGATGCCCTAACACCCACCGCCGATGTTCTGCGCGAGGCTGCCGCTGCTACACTTCGTACGCCGATATACAAGCCAGAGCGATGCCTCCGCAGCGCCGTAGCGTCGCGGCAGCGTCGCTCGTTCGTGGAGTGCGCGGGCCTTGCTGGGACATCAGGGGGAGGGCGGGCAGGCTGCTCTGCCTGGGCCGGCCGTTGCTGCTCGTCGCCTCGGACCGGGCCGATTATACGTGGGGGCGTAGCAGGCGTCAAATGGGGTGTTACCCGTTGACGGGTAAGAACGGGTGTGCTATGCTCCTACTAACCTTTATCGTGTGCGGAACATCAACGGAGGCTGAGAAAAGCAAAGACCGTACATCAGTCAGATGTACGGTCCCGAGTGGAGCGGGCGACCGGATTCGAACCGGCGGTCTTCTGCGTGGGAGGCAGACGCTTTACCACTAAGCTACGCCCGCTTGGAGCCATCCTTTGCAGGGCTTGTTCAACGGTTGCAAGTATAACACTGGCCCAGAAGACTGTCAATCGTTCCTCATGCCCTGCATACCCTGCCAGGGCAACAAAAGCGCCGCCCACAGCTGCGAGCGGCGCCCACACTCAGAGCAACTAACCCTACGGCACCAGCCGGTAACCCACACCCCACTCGGTGAGCAGCAGCTTAGGGTTTCGCGGGTCGAGCTCGATCTTGCGTCGCAGGTGCCAGATATACACCTTGAGGTAGTCGTTGTCCTTGGTGTACTCCTGCCCCCAAACGGCCCGCAGCAGCGTCTCGTGCTCCACCACCCTGCCGGCGTGCTCGGCGAGGATCAGCAGCAGATGGTACTCGGTGGGGGTGAGATCCACCACCTCGTCGCGCACCCGCACCTCGCGCTTCTGCTGGTCAATCGTGATCTGCCCGTCGCCGGCCGAGAGCGGGCGATAGGCGGGCGGCACGCGGCGCAGCAGCGCGCGGATGCGCGCCGACAGCTCGTCCATGTTGAAGGGCTTGATCAGGTAGTCGTCGGCGCCGCGATCGAGCCCGGTGATCACATCCTCGCTCTGCACCTTCGCGGTGAGCATGAGGATGGGCACTTGGGAGAACTCGCGTACCTTGCCGCATGCCTCCAGGCCGTCCATCTCCGGCATCATCACATCGAGGATCACCATATCGGGGCGTTGTTCGCGCACCGCGGTGACACATTGGAGCCCGTTGGCGGCCTGGATCACGTTATAGCCCTCATGTTCGAGGTTGATGCGGATCAGCTCACGCAGGCCGTTATCGTCATCGACCACAAGGATGGTACGCTGCTCCATCGGGCTGTCCTTACGCTTACCTGGCGCTTACTTGCTCGCTGCTCAACTCCGCGAACTTGGCGCTCACATCTTGGAGCGTCAGCTCGCCGATATGCACATACCGGATGCGGCCCGCCTGATCGATGAAGAAGCTCGTCGGCAGGGGGAAGACCCGATAGTTATTGGTGATCTCGCCCTCTACATCCAAGGCGATCGGGTAGGTCACGTCGAACTGCTCAAGAAAAGCGCGGATCTTCTGCTCGTCGCCGCCTTGGGCCTGCTCATCGTCGGTGAGGTTCACGCCAATGATCGCGAGCCCTTGGTCGCTGTAGCGCAGGTGGGCTTGCTGGAGCGCCGGCAGCTCACGGACGCAGGGCTCGCACCAGGTGGCCCAGAAGTTCAGCAGCACCACCTTGCCGCTATAGTCGGCCAGGCTCACTGAGCCGCCGTCGAGGGCGGGCGCAGCGAAGGCCGGCGCAGGCCGGTTCATCTCGCCCATCGACGCGCCTTGGGGGAGCGCGTCGCGCCCGGTGAGCACCCAGATAGTCGCGACGAGGACCAGAGCAGCCAACGCGCCGCCGAGGGCGAACAGGCGCTCACGAGGCGTCAGGCTGCGGCGCGCCGCTACGGCGTGCGCCGCCTCGGGTGACGGCTCGCCCCGCAGGCTCGCATCGTAAGCGTTACGCCCCTCAGGGTCGGAGAGCACTGCGTAGGCGCGCTCGATCTCGGCCAGGCGCTCCTCAGCCAGGCGCCTCAGCTCGGGGTCGAGGTCCGCGACCAGCTCCGGGTTGTAGCGCTCCCGTTGGCGTGCGTAGGCCGCCGCCAACTCCTCGGCGCTAGCGTCGGGCGCTACGCCAAGCAGGTTGTAGAAGTTTGCCATACCCTCTGTGCCTCTGAGCCTATTGTAGCATAGCTTTTAACTTTTTGAACCCCAGAATGGTTAAAAGTTAAAGCGAGCTGATCCTCGCTACTGCCCATACTCCGCGATCAGCTGGCGGGCTTGGAAGACGATGCCAGGGTCGGCGTCGGGGAGCACCACGAGCTTCTGCCACTGCTCGAGGGCCTCGGCGACTCGTGGCGGATCGGCGACGGCGAGGCAGAGCCCTTTGCTGAGCAAGGCGCGGGGCTCCTCCGGCCCATCTGCCACGGCTCGCTCGGCCTCGGCCAGCCCTTCCTGCACATAGCTCTGGTCGTTCACACCCTCGCCATAGAAGCAGAGGCTAGCCGCGAGATCCGCCCGGGCCACCGGGTTCTGAGGCTGCAGCTCGCTAGCCCGCCGGTAAGCCTCGGCGGCCTCCAGCCAGCGGGGCAGCCGCTCCACATACACGCCTTGCAGGCTCTGGTCGCCGCCGGCTACCCGCTCCCGCACCACCACCACGCTATCGTAGAGCGCGTTGCCCAGCTCGAGCCAGGCGTTCGCGTTCTGGGGCATCTGCTCGGCCACCTGCCGCGCCGCTACGATCCGCTCCTCGAACTGGTTGATCAGCGCCGTCACATCAGCGGTGGGCGCCGCGGTCGGCGCGTTCGGGTCGAGGATCTGCGGGCCGCCGCTGCCGGTCACGGGCGCCGGTGTGCCCAGCGCCGTGGTGATCAGCGTCACCATGACAATCACGAAGGTGGCGGCGGCCACGATCAGCGTCGGGGCTACCCAAGGCGGCAGCACCGTTCTGGTGACGGCCCTCCCGGCAGTGCGGACCTGGCTTGGCGGGAGCATCGGCTGAGCGTTGAAGCCGGCGGGGCGCTCTTGCCGGCGCGCGGGCGGCAAGGGGCGGTAGTCGATCAGCTCATCGTCATCGAACGCGCCAGCGTTCACGGCTGCGCTGGGCGCTGGCGCGGCGCGCTCGGCCAGTTCGGCGTCGTAGGCTTTGCGGCGCTCAGGATCGCTGAGCACCGTATACGCCCGCTCGATCTCATCGCGACGCCGTCTGGCCAGCTCTTGCAGTTCGTCGGCGGCGCCCTCCAGCCGCGCCGCGCTGTAGCGCTCGCGCAGCCGCTCATACGCGGCGCGGATCGCTTCGGCGTCGGCCCGCGGGTGGACTTGCAGGGTCTCGTAGTAGTCTTGCATAGAGAACAGGGGACAAGGGACAGGGAGGCGGCTTCGTGCGTTTGCTCAGGCGGCGCTCGCCGCGCCCGCGTGTGGAACAAACGCCCAAACCGGGCTGTTCCCTGCTCCCTGCCCCCTCAGATCAGCGGCCAGTTCCGCGTGAGCCCAGGCGTGGGCCGAGCAGCGGCAACCCCCTCGGCAGCTGGGGGCGCACACCGGCCAGGGCCGCCCGGCCTTCGAGCGAGCGACGCAGCAGAGCGACCAGGCCGCCGAACACCATGGTGACGATGCCGACCCAAACCAGGATCACCAGCGGCTTGACACTCACCGCGATCACCCCCTTGGCGGGCACCACAGGCAGGCCAACTAGATCGGGGCCGCTGCCCTGGAGCATCACTCGGCGGGTGTTCGGATCGAGCGAAACGACGGTCAGTTCGTTGCCGCCCGGCAGCTCCACGGGCACATACTCCAGGCGCTGCTCGCCACTCTCGGCGTCGGTCACCACCTGCACGTAGGGCTCCAGCTCCAGCTCCTCGCCCTCGTACAGCACCTTCACTTTAGCGCCCACCCGCATATCGCCGCCGCTCATCATCGCCTCGCGGTCGATGTTGAAGCCGAGGAAGGTGAGCGTGTATGGGCCCATCTCGATTGACTCATCCTGGCCGAGCACCGGGCGGGCCGCGTCTCGCTCCGGGTCGTAGCCGGCCGGCGCAATGTAGAGATCCTGGTAGCCGAAGCTGTGGATCGCCGGGATGGTCATGGTGGCGCCCATGCGCTGGTTCTCGTAGAGGTAGGGCCGGGCGCTGAAGGTGGTGCGGCCGTCGCTCACCGTAAAGTCGAGCACGCCCCGCTGCTCGTCGTCCAGCTTGTAGCCGTTGAAGATGAACTCGTAGCCGAAGAGCTTGGCGCTCTCGCCCGGCGCCAGGGTGAGGCGCGTCTCAGGGGTTGCGTAGGCGCTGGAGCCCACCATGCCGACCAGCATGATGGCGAAGCCGGCATGGGCCAGGTAGCCGCCGATCCGCATCCAGCCGCCCTTCAGAGTCCTGAGCAGCATCACCAGATTCGCGCCAACGGCGAAGGTCGAGCCAGCCACATAGAAGAGCGAGAGCAGGTCGCGCACGTTGATGAACATCGCGACGATAGCGGCGACCACAGCGGCCACGGCGGGCCAGCGCAGCGCCCGCAGCAGATGGCGCATGTTCGTGTCGCGCCAGCCGAGCAGCGGGCCGATCGTCATCAGCACGATCACCACGGCACCGAGGGGCGGCGTGGTCTGCTGGTAGAAGCTCGGTGCCAGGCTGAAGCGCCCATCCTCGAAGGGCTGGGCCTGCGGATTCATCAGCGTGCCGTCGTCGAGCTGGAAGACGGCGCCCATCCAGCCCTGCAGCGTGTGGCCCACGCCGGGGATGGCCGAGATCACCGGCATCGAGGTGCCAACGCCCACCACCAGCGCCACCACCACCAGGGTGAGGATGGCGAGCACAAAGAAGCTGTCGCGGGAGAAGAATCTGTCGCTCAGGCTCTTAGAGGGAATGTCCAGCCAGCGCCAGAAGAAGAGCCCGAGGCTGCCGAAGAGGAGCAGCAGCAGGAAGGCTACCAGACCCTCAAAGATCCCCTCGGCCACAAACGAGTGCACCGAGAAGTTCGCGTAGACGCCGCTGCGGGTGAGGAAGGTGGCGTAGAAGACCAGCACATACACCGCGAGCGCCATCAGCAGATTGGCCTTGCGTAGCGCGCCTTCGGAGCGCTGCAGCACCATGCCGTGGATAAGCGCGGTGAGGATGATCCAGGGCACTAGCGACGAGTTCTCCACCGGGTCCCAGCCCCAGTAGCCGCCCCAACCCAACGTCTCGTAGGCCCAGTAGCCGCCGAGCAGCAGAGCCAGGCCGAGGAAACTCCAGGCCGCCAGGGTCCAGGGCAGGGCCCGCTGCACCCAGGTGTCGTAGTCGCGGCGGACGAGCGCGCCGACGGCGAAGGCGAATGGGACGGTCGTGAGGGCGTAGCCGACGAAGAGGATCGGCGGGTGGATGATCATCCAGAAGTTGTGCAGGAGCGGGTTGAGCCCCTTGCCGTCGGTGGGGCTGAGGACGGCGCCGGTGCTGGCGTCGATCAGCGGCTTGAACGGGTTGAGGATCAACACAAAGACCAGCAGGCAGG
>DAOUGF010000666.1:0-8605 GCA_034429295.1 Chloroflexaceae bacterium | reverse complement strand
GGCTCAAGCCCGTCGATGGGACGAGGTCGCAGATCAGCGGCGGCACGGCACTGGCCTCCTACTTGGGGTCCAGGGGCGAGGCCCCTGGCGCGGGGGGTGTCGGGGGCGTGCGTACGCCCCCTGACAAAACTGGCGGGGTGTGGGGCGCCAGCCCCAGTAGCAGGCGTGGGCAGGCTGCCCACTTCCCCTGCGGAGCGCCAGCTCCGTTATCTTTGCAAAGATGCTTGACGTCAAGGTTAGGAATATGTTAAATTTGCAAAGCCCCCCTGGGTACTACATCTGATCGCATTCGCGCATCCGGCTAGCAGCTACCACTGAGGCGTCCCCGACCCGCCCACTGGTCGCCTGCCGCCGCAATCGCAAGCTCGCCGCTTACCCCTGGCTCGCGCCGGGGTTATTGGGCTGCGCGCTAAAACGCGGATGTCTGAAGAAAGGAGGGTGCGACAGGAAGCTGTTGTCTCCAGTCAACGTCGACGATGGAGTCCATATTCGCCGCATCTCCAGCTGTAGTAGAAGCTGTAGGGGGAATTCATGGCACGTCTCCTGGCCCTGCTCCTGGCTTTCGCGGTCACTCTCTCCTTCACACCATCGGTGAGCGCTGCCCCGTCCGGCGTGGCAACCGACGGCCCGCCGAGCAGCCTCCCCATCAACAACGACTCTTTTATCGTGCTGATGGCCGGCGACCCGGCGATCAGCTATGACGGCGGCATCAGCGGCTTTGCGGCCACCCGACCGGCGGAGGGCCGCAAGCTTGACTCGGACAGCTCGCTGGTGAGGGCATATCAGTCCTTCCTCGTGCGCCAGCAAGACGCGGCCTTGCGGGCGGCGGGCGCGAGCCCCGCCGACAAGGGCTACAGCTACACCGTAGCGCTGAACGGCTTTACGGCGAGGCTCACCCCGCGGGAGCTGCTCGAGCTCTCGAAGCAGCCGGGCGTGATCGCCGTGCTGCCCGACACCTTCCGGTTCAAGCAGACCGACAGTTCGGGCGACTTCCTCGGGTTGGACGATAAGGGTGGCCCCTACGATCTCGGCTACACCGGCGAGGATATTGTTATCGGCGTGATCGACACCGGCATCTGGCCCGAGCACCCGAGCCTGTTCGACGACGGCAGCTACGACCCGCTGACGCTCCCGCGGCCGGTGCCTTGCGAGTTCGGCAACACGGCCCACAATCCCGACGACGCACCCTTCACCTGCAACAACAAGCTGCTCGGCGCGCGGCAGATGCTCGCCACTTACCGTGCGCTGGTCGGCGCAGAGCCACACGAGTTCGACTCCGCCCGCGACGACGACGGGCACGGCACCCACACTGCGACGACCGCGGCCGGCAACGCGAATGTGCAGGCCACGCTCTTCGGCCGCAAGGCCGGCAAGATCTCCGGGATCGCCCCGCGGGCCCGCGTGATCGCCTACAAGGGCCTGGGCGAGCTCGGCGGCTTCACCTCCGATCTGGCAGCGGCGATCGACGCGGCAGTGGCCGACGGCGTTGATGTGATCAACTACTCGATCGGCGGTGGCGCGAGCCTGAACGGCGCCGACGATATCGCCTTCCTCTTCGCAGCCCAAGCCGGTGTCTTCGTCGCCACCTCGGCCGGCAACTCCGGCCCTGGCCCGGCCACGATCGGCGGCCCGGCCTCGGTGCCGTGGCTCACCACCGTCGGCGCGAGCACCCAGGAGCGCTTCTTCGAGGGCAGTGTGCGGGTCGGCAACAAGACCTACACCGGGGCCTCCATCACCCGCGGCACGCCGCGACTGCCGCTGGTGGACGCCGCCAATGTGGGTATCGCCCCCAACAGCGAGTTCTGCCTGGTCGATAGCCTGGACCCGGCGAAGGTAGCCGGCAAGATCGTGCTCTGCAAACGGGGCATCAACGGCAGGATTGAGAAGAGCCTCGCCGTCTATCAGGCCGGCGGCGCGGGGATGATCCTCTACAACGCCGACGACACCGACAATCTGTTCACCGACAGCCACTGGGTGCCGAGCATCCACATCGACTTCACCCCCGGCCTCGCGATCAAGAACTACATCGCTAAAACGGCAAAGCCCACGGCGCAGATCACGAGCTTCTCCATCGACAAGTGGCGCTACGCGCCGTCGATGACGATCTTCTCGTCCCGCGGGCCCAACCCGGTGGCCGAGGATATCATCAAGCCCGATGTGACCGCCCCGGGCCTGCAGATCCTGGCCGGCAACTCGCCTGCCACCAACTCGGGCGTGCCAGGCGAGTATTTCCAGGCGATCGCGGGCACCTCGATGTCGAGCCCGCACGTGGCAGGGCTCTTCGCCCTGATCAAGCAGGCCCATCCCGACTGGAGCCCGGCTATGGCCAAGTCGGCGCTCATGACGACCGCCTACCAGCGGCACGTGCTCGACAACGATCGTAAGACCCCGGCCAACCCCTTCGCGATGGGCGCCGGCCACGTCGACCCGGCGGGCCAGCAGGATAAGGGCACGCCCTTCGAGCCGGGGCTGGTCTACGACGCCGGCTTCAACGACTACCTCGGCTTCCTCTGCGATATGGCGCCCGAGGTGTTCGCGAACCCGGCCGCCACCTGCGCCGCGCTGGAGGCCGCCGGCATCCCCACACTGGCGCGCAATCTGAACCTGCCCTCGATCGGCATCGCCCATCTCACCGGCTCTGAGACGATCCAGCGCACTGTCACCAGCGTGGCCGACAGGGTGCTGAAGTACAAGGTGAAGGTGAAGGCGCCTGCCGGATACAAGGTCACGGTGACGCCTTCCGAGTTCGAGCTGGCGCCCGGGGAGAGCGTGACCTACAGCGTCACGATCACCAACCGCAACGCGCCGATCGGCGAGTGGCGCTTCGGCTCGCTCACCTGGCGCGCGAACCGCGGCGGCGCTGATGTCTACAGCCCGATCGCGGTGCGGGCCGAGCAGCTCAGCGCGCCCGCGAGCGTGAGCGGCAGCGGCAGCTCCGGCTCGCTCAGCTTCCCGGTGCGCTTCGGCTACAACGGCCCGTACACGGCCGCCGCCCACGGCCTCGTCCCGGCCACGATCACCTCCGACACCGTGGTGCAGGACCCGAACCAGGATTTCGACCCGAACGACGGCTTCTCGAACGTCCATCAGTTCACGCTGAACGGGGCAGCCCACTTCCGCATCGCCATCCCGCCCGAGGCGACCGAGGCGGGCGCTGATCTCGACGTCTACGTGTTCGGCCCAGACAACACTCTGGTCGCGTCGAGCACCAGCCCGGGCACCAACGAGCAGGTTGACATCTCGCTGCCGGCCGACGGCACCTGGACTGTCTACGTCCACGGCTGGCTGACGGTCGGCGCCGACTCGCCCTACGAGATGGCAACTTGGGTTGTGCCGCTTGCGAGCGGCGGCAGCCTGCAGATCGACTCGGCGCCAACGACGGCGACGAGCGGCCAGACCGGCACGGTGAGCGTCAGCTGGTCGGGGCTCAGCGCCGGCCCGCCCTACCTGGGCGCGGTATCGCATAGCGACGCCAGCTCGCTGCTCGGGCTGACGCTGGTGGAGGTTACGCCGTAGGCCCGCTGGCTAACGGGAACTGACGGGTTGGTTGTTTGTCAGGGGGCGGTGTCCGCCCCCTGACAAACTTTGCACCCCAAGTCGGACAGCGTGCCCGAGGAAGTTTGGATCGCGAATGACACGGGGCGCAAGCGTCGCGCCCTCACATATCGGCACCGCCGCCCCGCAACTCCGGTGGCAGATCCTCTGGCAGCACCTCGTCCTTAGAGGTGCAGAGGAAGGGCTCGTCGCCGGTTCGCCCGTGATAGTTGTAGTGCTGGCCGCCGGCCTCGAGCTGGATAAAGACACCGTTCACCAGGGCCTGAGTGTAGCTCATATCCTCGCGGGGGCAGCCGAGGCTACCGTCGGGCCACTCGACCTCCTCCACCCGCAGCACGCTGATCGTAGCGGGATCGATGGAGAGGCGCGCGGCGAGGTCGGCGATCGCCTGCTGGACCGCGGGCGTCTGCGGCACTGCGCCCTGGGCCGGGGTCGTGGCGACCGCGGCGGCAGTGGGCGCTGATGCCGTCGGGACCGGCTGGGTCGCCCGCGGCGTCGCGGGCACCAGGGTGACAGTTCCCACTAGGCTGTCGCTCGCGGTTGGGACGGTGGTCGGAGCCGCCGTAGCCGTCGGGGCGGTGGTCGGCGTCGGGGCTTCTGTAGCCGCAGGGGCAGCGGTCGGGGCCACGGTCGCCGGGGCCTCGGTTGGGGCGGCCGTCGGCGCCTGGGCGGCGGGCGGGGCCTGGCCGCAGGCGGTGAGCGCCAGGATGAGCGCAGGCAGCGCGAAGACAGATCGAACAAGCCGGTGCATATTCCGCTCCTCTCTATGCCGGCGAGGTTGCTACTGGTACGACGAGGCCCGCCGCCGCGGAGTTCCCTAGGCGGGCGGTTGGGATGCGCGGGGCGGCACGTTTCAGCGGAGGCCCCGCCAGCGCCGGATGGGGCGGGGCGATGGCGGGAGGAGGGGCGTGCCGCGCAGGATGGCGGCCGGGGTGCTCTGAGTGAGGGCCTCGGCGCTGGCGGGGCCAACGAGCTCGGCGGCGCGGGCGCGGGCAGCGCCGAGGTTCGGCAGGCGATCGAAGTGGGGGCCGTGGGCGTCGCTGGCGATGAGCTGGATGAGCCCGTGAGTGAGGAGTTGCTCGGCGAGACGGCGCAGCCTCCCGCCCTGCCGCCCGAGGAGGGCGTCGCCAGTGAGCTGCATCAGCGCGCCCCGCTCCACCAGCGGCAGCAACGTGTTCGGGTCGTCCTGCACGAAGCGGTAGCGCTCGGGGTGGGCCACCACCACCCGGTAGCCCTCCAGCTGGAAGGCGAAGATCAGCTGCTCGGCGGCGCCGCGGGTGATATTCAGTGGAAACTCGAGCAACACCGCCCGCGTGTCCTCATAGGTCAGCAGCTCGCCGCTGCGGAGCCGCGCCACCACCCCCGGCTCTCCGTAGATCTCGGTGCCGGCCACCAGTTCGAGCGGCAACTCGGCCGCGGCAAGGGCGGCCCGCAGCTCAGCGAGGCGCTCGCGTAGCAGCGCCACACTGTAGCGCGAGCGGTTCCAGCTGCTGGAGTTGCTGCCGTGGGGCGTGGCCGCAACCACCCGCACCCCGTCGGCCAGCGCGGTGCGAGCCATCGCCAGCGCGTCTTCGAGCGTCCGCGCGCCATCGTCAAAGTCGTGCAGGATGTGGGTGTGGAGGTCGATCATGGATTGAGCATTGAGAATGATGAATTGAGGATGTTGCAGCTTGGCGACCGCGCCGAGAAGACGTGTGACTCTCTACACCAGGGCAGCTGTTTGAGCGCTAACGTCATCCTCAATGCTCACTTCTCAATGCTCAGTTCAATAGGAGTACCCCCGCTCCTGCTTCGCCCCGTTCAGCACAACGCCGACGATGTTCGCTTTGACCTTCTCGAGGATCTGGCGGGCCTCGCGGGCGCGGTCCCGACGGGTTTGGCCGGCGTGGAGCACGAGCAGCACGCCATCCACGCGGGGGGCGAGCACGGCGGCATCGGTCACCGCCACCACCGGAGGCGTATCGAAGAGCACAATATCGGCCTCGGTGCGGAGCCGCTCGATCAGGGCGCCCATGCGCCGGGAGCCGAGCAGGTCGGCCGGGCGGGGCGGGAGCGGGCCGCTGGCGAGCAGGCGCAGGCCGGGGACGCTGGTGGACTGGATCGGCAGCGGGCCTTCGGACTGGGCCAGGATCGCGCTGGTGAGGCCCTCGTCGTTGGGCAGCCCGAAGAGCGTGTGGAGGCCGGGCCGGCGCAGGTCGCAGTCCACAAGCAGCACACTCTGCTCGGCCTGGGCCATCGTCACGGCGAGGTTGGCGAGGGTGGTGCTCTTGCCCTCGTTGGGGGCCGAGCTCGTGGCGAGCAGCGTGTGGAGCGGCTTGTCGAGGCTGGAAAAGAGCAGGTTGGTGCGCAGCGTGCGGTAGGCCTCAGCGGCGGCCGAGCTCGGGTCGCGCAGCGTGATCAGCGGGGAATCGGGGGCGGTGCCGTTAGTGCTCACACATACCTCTCTACTTCTCGACGACCGGGATGGCGCCAAGGGTGGTGAGACCCACGAAGCGCTCGACGTCGGCGCTGCTCTTGAGCGTGTCGTCGAGGTACTCGAGCAGGAAGGCGAGCAGCAGGCCGATCACCAGGCCGAGAATGGCGCCGGCGAGCACGTTGACGCGCGTATTGGGCTGGATGCTCACCAGACGGGCCTGCTGGATGCGCTCGACGTTGATGCGGGCGGTGCCCTCGAGGGTGGCGTTGATGCGGTTCACCTCGGCCACGATCCGCTCGCCGACCGCATCGGCCATCGCCATGGACTGGTCGAGGGTGGCCGCGTCAACCTCGATGATGATCTTCTGCTCGTCGGGGCGGGGCTGGATGTTCACATCCTCCATCCACTGCTCCCCGCTGATGTCGAGGCCATTGCTCTGGCTGATCTGGTCGAGAACATCGGGCTGCAGCACCAGCTCGCGGTAGCTGTTCATGGAGTTGCGCAGCACGATGTTCAAGCCGTTGTCGGCCTGGTTAGCGATCACCAGGTAGACGGCCTGGGAGCGGTAGGTGTCGGGCAGGAGCTTGCTCACCACGTAGGCGCCGCCGGCTGCGGCGACAAGGGTGAGGGCGATCACCCACCAGCGCTTCCAAAGGACAGAGAGATAATCTTGCAGTTGCATAAGGGTCCTGCCATGTTACCGGGCGACCACCTCGGGTCGCTACGGGCGACCACGATGAGTCGCCCCTACGGATCTTTCGGGATCATGCCGATGACGCGCGCGCCCGTCCACTGCTCGGCCTGATGGGGACTGCGCAGGCGGTCGTCGAGAGCGTTGAGTAGAAAGGCGAGGCCAACGGCGGCGGCGAGGGCGAGGGCGACGCGGGCGCCCACATCGGTGAGCAACTCCCTGAGGCCGCCGGCGGGCACCCCGGCGGAGGGCGGGTCGAGCACGGCCACCTCGAGGCCGCCCGCTGGAGCGCGGCCCCAGTACTTCAGCCCGCCAGCGCTAAGGGCGGCGATCGCGTTGCGGAGCAGGGCGGCAGCGGTGTCGGGGGTCGCGGCGGTGGCAACGAGATAGACGGCCCGATGGGTGATCTCGGGGCGCAGGCCGGTCTGAATGGCCAGGATCTCGATCGGGTAGCCCTCAGCGGCCATGGCGGCGCGCACATCCTCGGCGAAGGCGACGCTCTGCAGCACGTGGGGCAGGTCATCGAGGATATACTCGGTGGTCGTCCAGGTGGCGCTGTCATCGAGATCGGGCGCGGCGGAGGAGGCGGCATCGCTGGCGGCTTGGGTGACAAGGAGCTTGGCCGAGGCCTGATAGGTGGGGGGCCGCCGGAGGGCCAAGGCCAGGCTCAGGCCGCCGACGAGCAGCGGCAGGAGCGCCACGAGCGGCCAGTAGCGGCGCAGGATGCTCAGATATTCGCGTAGCTGCATAGCGAGAAAGATTGCAGATCGAGCCTGGTGCATCGCGGCACGGGCGCTGTGGTACGGCTCGGAACAGCTGCCTGCTGTTGCACTAGACGCCTCCGGCAAGGCTGGAGGCGCGAGATCGGCCACGGGCCGCGATGGCCTCGTCGATCAGGGCGCGCATGCGCTCCAAGAAGACCGTGCTGCCATAGCGCTCGGCGTGCCGCCGGATGGCGTGGGGGTCGTAGCGGTCGGTGCGGGCGGCGGCGACGGCGGCGGCGAGGGCTGCGGCACTGGGCTGATGGAAGAAGCGGCCGGTGACCCCATCGATCACCGTCTCGAGGGCGCCGCCGGCGCCGTAGGCGATCACAGGGCGGCCGGCGGCCATCGCCTCCAGCGGCGTGATGCCAAAATCCTCCTCGCCGGGGAAGATGAAGGCGCGACAGCGGGCGAAGAGTTCGCGGCGGGCCGGCTCGTCCACCCAGCCGAGGAACTCCACATTGGGGCCGGCCATCGCCTCGAGGCGCGGCCTATCGCGGCCGTCGCCGAAGATCTTCAGCGGGAGGCGCAGGCGAGTGAACGCCTCGACCACCAACTCGATCCGCTTGTAGGGGATGAGCCGACCCCCGGCGAGATAATAGTCGGCAGGGGGGCGCGGGTCGTAGGGCGGCAGATCGACGGGCGGGGCCACCACCTCGGCCTCGCGGCCGTAGTAGCGGCGAATGCGCTCGGCCACCACCTGGGAGTTGGCCACAAACCTGTCCACGCGATCGGACGACACGGCGTCCCAGAGTCTAACATACGTGAGGACAAAGGGCAAGACGGCCCCCTGGAGCCCGCCGATCGCCTCCCGCTCCACATAGTCGTGGGTGCGCCAGGCGAAGCGCATCGGGGTGTGGCAGTAGCAGATATGCACGGCGCCGGGCGCAGGGATCACACCCTTGGCGAAGGCGCTGCTGCTCGATATCACCAGGTCGTAGCCGCTGAGGTCGAAGCTCTCGAAGGCGCTGGGGTAGAGCAGGAAGTAGCGGCGGAACTGGGTGCGCCAGCCGGGGAGGCGCTGCATAAACGAGGTGCGGATGTCCCAGTCGCGGAAGTGGGCGGGCATCGCCTCGGCGTCGTAGATGGAGGTGAAGACGGGCGCCGCGGGGTAGAGGCTGTGGAGGGCCTCGAGCACTCGCTCGGCCCCACCGTACTGGTTGAGATAGTCGTGAACGATCG
>DAOUGF010000665.1:0-3708 GCA_034429295.1 Chloroflexaceae bacterium | reverse complement strand
TGGGCCGGCCCTATATCATCGGCGGCCTCTGGAACGGCAAGGACGCCCCGCCCGCCGAGGCGGTGCTGTCCGGCAAGGTGCAGACCCGTGTCCTCAAGACCAGGACGGGCCATGTCATCGAGCTGCAAGACGACGGCTCCGGTGGCAACGGCTTCATCACGTTGAAAACGAAGGACGGCCATACGATCACCGCCAGTGATAGCGACCGGAAGGTGACGATTGTCTCCAAGGGCGGTAACGAGATCGTGATCAGCGACACGGAGCGCAGCATCAGCATCAACTCCAACGGCTCGATCAAGCTCGAGGGCCCCGGCGGCAAACTGGCGATCACGGAGTCCGGCGTGGAGTTGAGCTCCAAGAGCATGCTGAAGGTCCAGGCCAACGCAGTGCTCGATGTGAAGACCAGCGCCATCCTGAACATTCAGGGCTCGCTCGTGAAGATCAACTAAAGGTACGGCCGAAGTATTCGCCCAGCGAATGCTTTGGCTCTGTGGACCTACATCGCTGTACGGGCTACGGATTACGGCCACTAAGCCGTCGCCTCGGCAGCCGCGCGGAGGAACAAGTTATGGCACCAGCAGCTCGTGTCGGCGACATGCACACCTGCCCAATGGTCAACGGGCTCGTGCCTCACGTCGGTGGGCCGATCCTGCCGCCTGGCGCGCCCACGGTGCTGATCGGCGGGATGCCCGCAGCTCGCATGGGCGACATGTGCACCTGCGCCGGCCCGCCCGACCTGATCGTGCGCGGTAGCGCCACGGTGCTGATCGGCGGTAAGCCCGCAGCCCGCATGGGCGACAACACGGCCCATGGCGGCCTCATCACCCTGGGCTGCCCGACCGTGATGATTGGAGGCTGAGCATGGAAGCGCGGCCAGAGGATATCATCGGCAAAGGTTGGCGCTTCCCCATCGGCGTTGATGGACGGGGCGGGATGGCCCTCAGCGAGGGCGAGCGCGACATCGAGGAGGCGATCGGGATCATCCTCAACACGCCCAAGGGCCTGCGCCTGATGCGCCCCGAGTTCGGCTGTCGTATCCACGACCTGAGCTTTGCGCCGCTGAACGCGGCCACCTTGGCTACCGCCGCCCGCTACGTTGAGGAAGCCCTCGGCTGGTGGGAGCCGCGCATCGAAGTGCTTGATGTGTCGGCCGCCCGCGCCCCTGACGATGACGAGTGCATGCTCGTCACGATCAGCTACCGAATCCGCGCTAGCCACGACGAACGCTCGTTGGTCTACCCGTTCTATACGATACCTGACGAATAGGGCGCAGCGCCGCCCGTGATCTGGCCCCGCGACCCACCTGCCGGAGGCCCACCATGCCCCTGCCAGCCCCGCACCTGGACGATCGACGCTTCCAGGATCTCGTGGACGAGGCGAAGCGCGCCATCCCGCGCTACTGCCCTGAGTGGACCGACCATAACGTCCACGACCCGGGCGTGACGCTGATCGAGCTCTTCGCCCACATGGTCGAGACGATGATCTTTCGCCTCAACCGCGTGCCCGAGAAGAGCTATATCACCTTCATGGATCTGATGGGCGTCCGCCTCCAGGAGCCGGCGGCGGCCCGCACCGAGCTAACATTCTGGCTGACGGCCCCCGCCTCCGAGACGGTCGTCATCCCCGGCGGCACCGAGGTCTCCACCACCCAGACGGCCGCCGCCGAGGCTGTGACCTTCAGCACGGACAGCGATCTGGCGATCCACCCGCCGCGGCTGCGCTACTGCCTGACCTCAGCTGGGGAGCGCGACTTCGCCGATTGGTCGGCCACGCTGGAGGTGCCCGGCCAGCCTTTCCCTGCCTTCGAGAGCCCGCCGACCCCCGGCAACGCCTTTTATCTGGGCTTCGAGAGCGACCTGAGCGGCCACTTTCTGGCCCTCGACTTCGACATCCGCGCGATCTCCGGCACCGGTATCGAGCCCAACGACCCGCCCCTCTCCTGGGAGGCCCTCTGTAAGGTGCGCGGCGGCGCCAGCGGCTGGCTTAGCGCGGAGGTGGAGTACGAGCAGACCGCAGGGCTCAACGAAGCCGGTCAGGTGGCCCTCCACCTGCCTCCGCGTATGCTGCGCCAGCGCCTCGGC
The DNA here is from genome assembly GCA_034429295.1 of Chloroflexaceae bacterium. GTDB lineage: Bacteria > Chloroflexota > Chloroflexia > Chloroflexales > Chloroflexaceae > OHK40. Next base: position 1,627 of record DAOUGF010000665.1, on the reverse strand, counting down.
GATGTCGAGGCCTACTGGGTGCGCTGCCGCTTCCAGCAGACCCGCAGCGGCCAGGCGGTCTACGAGTCGGCGCCGCAGATCTATCACGTCCACGCCGACAGCTACGGCGGCACCATCAGCGCGACCCACGCCATCACGATCGTCGAGGAGGTGCTCGGCCGCAGCGACGGGCTGCCAAACCAGAGCTTCAAGCTCCAGTTCGCCCCCGTGCTGCCCCGCCGCGCCGACGAGGTGGTCGAGGTGGAGCAGCAGGATGGTTGGGAGCCGTGGCTCGAGGTGCAGCACTTCGGCGAGGCCGATGAGCAGAGCCGCGTCGTGGTGATCGATGGCGTGACGGGCAGCGTGAACTTCGGCCCGACGGTGCGAGATCCGAGGGGCGGCGAGCGCCAGTTCGGCGCCATCCCGCCGCTCGGCGCCCAGATCCGCATGCGCAGCTATCGCAGCGGTGGCGGCGCGGCAGGCAACGTCGGCGCCGGCAAGATCACCGTGCTGCGATCTGCTGTCCCCTTCGTGGATCGCGTGAAGAATCGCGTGGAGGCCGTGGGTGGCCGCGACGCCGAGACTGTGGAGCACGCCGCCCTGCGGGCGCCACGCCTGCTGCGCACCAGCTTCCGCGCCGTCACCGCCGAAGACTACGAGTATCTCGCCCGCGAGGCCTCCCAGAGCGTGGCCCGTGTCTGCTGCCGCCAGCCCCGCCCCGGCGCAGCCGACGGCGCCATCCCGCCCGGCACCGTGCGCGTCCTGATCGTCCCCACGGTGAGCAAGCCGGCGCGGCGCGTTACGCCGGAAGAGTTGCGCCTGCCCGATGCCTTGGTGGAGGAGATCGAGGAGTACCTCAACGAGCGGCGGCTGCTCACCACAGCGCTGAGGGTTGACGCGCCATCATATACGCAGATCAAGGTCGAGGCCCACATCAAGGCCCGGGCCAAGACAAGCCCCGAGCGCGTGCGCGCCGACGTGCTCGAGAAGCTCTACTCCTTCCTCAATCCGATCGTGGGCGGCCACGATGGCGACGGCTGGCCTTTTGGGCGCGACCTGTTCATCTCCGAGATCTTCGCGGTGATCCAGAGCGTTCCGGGCGTTGAGTACATCGAGGCCGCCCGTATGAGCGTGGTGGGCCAGGAGGGCTACGCGCCCCGGATCAACCTCGGCCCGGACGGGCTCCTGACCTCGGCCGAGCACGATATCAAGGTCTTTGCCTAGTTGTGCAGTTCGGAAGTGGGTTGGTGGTTGGGTGAGAGCCAGCCACAGAAGATAGGCACGGTCGGGTGGGCGGCGAGCGGCCGTCGGTCGTCTGTCGCCGGTCGTCCCTACCAGCAGCGCATTTGTGGAAAGCTGTACTAGCCGCGACGGAGGGCCAGGATGGATTTCGGCAAGCTCACCCTCTACCGGCAGGGCGAGCAGCCCCAGGAATTTCGCCTGCGGCTGGGCAGCCTGAGCATCGGCAGCGATCCAACAGCGGATATCAGCGTCGATGATAGCTCCATAGACGCCTTCCATTTGCGGGTGGTCTGCACGCCCGCGGGCTGTCAGCTCACCGACCTCGGCAGCCGCCTCGGCACCCTGGTCAACAAAGAGCGGATCGCGCCCCACCGGCCTGTGCGCCTCCAGGATGGCGACCGCGTCC
>DAOUGF010000664.1:0-7348 GCA_034429295.1 Chloroflexaceae bacterium | reverse complement strand
CGTAGAGGCTATCCTTCCAGAAGAAGGCGCCGTAGCGAGCGAATGGCCAGCGGCCCACGAAGTCGCCGTGGGAGGGCGAGCTGTAGTGAGCGGCGTTGAAGCGAAGCTGGCTGATGAAGAAGGCTGGGTCGGCGAGGGCGAAGGGCGTGGTGATGAAGAAGGCCAGCAGGGAGACGGCGCCACAGGCGATCAGGCGCGGCAGCTGGTGCCAGAATCCCGCCCAGCGCCAGTAGAGCAGGTGGGCCACGACGATCGCCACCACCACGGCGCCGGCGTTGTACTTCGTGCCAGCGGCAAAGCCAGCCGCCACGCCCGCCAGCAAGTAGCCGCGCCAGCGCCCGCTCTCGGCCACCTCCCAGGCGCCGAGGGTCGCGAGGGCCACCCACAGGCCGGTCGGCGCGTCAACGGTGATGTAGTGGCTGTGGCGCACATGGTAGGCGGTGAGCATCAGCAGGGTGGCCGCGAGCAGCCCGGCGCGCCAGCCGAACATGCGCCGGCCGAGGGCCAGCAGCGCCGGCACTGTCGCCGCGCCGAGCAGCGCGGTGAGCGTGCGGCCCCAGATGAAGAGCAGCGGCGCGGCGGTGACGCCGTTGTTCTTGAAGGGGATGTCCTGGTCGGAGCTGTAGATATCCACAGCTATTCCCCACCAGACGTGCAGCTTCGTGGTGGCCGCCAGGAGATAATAGTAGAGCGAGGGGTAGAGGAAGGTGCGGGGATTGAAGTTGCCGTCGCGCACCATGCGGATGGCCACCTCCAACACCGCCGGCTCGTCGATATGCTCGACGAAGGGCAGGCTCTCGCCTGCCAGCCAGGCCCGCAGCACCAGGGCAACCAGGAACAGGCCAAGCGGCAACAGCCAGCCCGCCCACCCCACGCGCCCCTCGCCAGGCCTCAATCTGCCCTTTTGTGCGTCCTGTTCCATCGGCGCCCAAGTATACACTAGAGCGCAACAGCACAACTATGGCCGCTGTGCGGCAGAATAGTGATTGACGCTCTCCGCCCCGCTGTTTATAATGCCGCCAACTGTCCGCCCGCCCGTGGAGAACGTTATGAAGCTGATTGTGTTCGTCACTGACGATGCCCACGCCGACGCCAGCGTTGACGCTCTCGTGGAGCAGGGGTTCCGCGTAACCCGCCTGGCGACCACAGGTGGCTTTCTGCGCCGCGGCAACACGACGCTCCTCCTCGGCGTGGAGGACAACCAGGTCGAGCGTGCCTGTGAGCTGGTGAGGCGCGCTGCCCCCGGCGCCCTCGCGATCACCATGGACCTGGAGCGCTACGAACGATTGTAGCTGTGCTGATTCGTAAGCTTGGCACACCGGCGCTGCTGCACCGCGCCCTCAAGCTGAGAGCTTGAGGACGCGAGAGCGGGCGCCAGGATGTGCCAAGCTACTGTAACAGCTCATATCGATTTTGGATTTTGGATTGGGAGCGCCGGCCATCCAGAATCAACAATCTAAAATCCAAAATCCATGAAGCTCCTCTACATCGCCGCCGGCATCCCCGTCCCCGGCGCCCTCGGCGGCAGTACCCACGCCTACGAGGTGGCGCGCGGGCTCGCCCGGCGCGGCCACACGCTGCACCTTGTCGCCACCGGCGGCCGGCGCGAGGGCGGCCTGCTCGGCGCGCTCGCGCGGCCCGTCTCCTCCACCCTCGACGGCTTCCACCTCCATCACCAGGATCTGCCCAAGGCGCTCACGCTCCTCGGCGCCGCGCCCATCCTGCGCCTCGCCCGCGCCATCAGGCCCGACGCGATCATGGAGCGCTACTATAACTTCGCCGGCGTGGGCATGCTCGCCGCCCGCCGCCTCGGCATCCCCGCGCTGCTCGAGGTGAACGCCCTGATCGTGGATCCGCCGGCCGTGCTCAAGCGCCGTCTCGACGATGGCATCGGCGGCCCGATGCGCCGCTGGGCCGAGTGGCAGTGCCGCGCCGCCGACCGCATCGTCACCCCGCTCCACACCACCGTGCCGCCCGCCATCCCGCGGGAGAAGATCGTCGAGCTCCCTTGGGGCGCCGACGTGGAGCGCTTCGCCGAGGTCGCCGCCGCTCGCCTCGCCCAGCCTCCAGCCCGTAGCCCTCAGAATGTCGTCTTCATGGGCTCCTTTCGGGCCTGGCACGGTGTGCGCGACTTCGTGCGGGCCGCGCTGCTGCTGCTGGAGCAGGGCCACAATCTGCGCTTCACGCTGATCGGCGACGGCCCCGAGCGGGCCGCCGCCCAGGCCCTGGCCGCACCACGGGCCGAGCGCTTCACCTTCACCGGCGCGGTGCCGTACGAGCAGGTGCCGGCCCTGCTCGCCCAGGCCGACCTAGGCGTTGCCCCCTTCAACACGGCGCCCCATCCCGCTCTGCGGGCCGCCGGCTTCTTCTGGTCGCCGCTGAAGATCTACGAGTACATGGCCGCTGGACTCCCTGTAGTCACCGCCGCCATCCCGCCGCTGAACACGATCATCCGCGAGGGCCAGGAGGGCGCTCTCTTCCCCGAAGGCGATCTGCCCGCCCTCGCCGCCGCGATCGCCCGCGCCCTCGCCGACCCTCGGGAGGCCCTGGCGATGGGCGCCCGCGCCCGCGAGCGGGTTGTGGCCAACTACTCGTGGCAGCGCCACTGCGCCGAGCTGGAGCGCATCTTGCAATCCATGCTTGAGGCGCGGGGCCGGCCTGCGGGTGTCGCGGCCCGCCCCGGCTGACGCGGCGGAACCTTTGCCCCACCGCCACGTATCTGATGGTATGCGATATCTACTGCTGCTCCTTTTCTGCGCGCTCGCTCTGGCGCCTGGCCTGGCCACCGCCCAGGAGCGCAGCTATCTCTTCGAGCGGATCGATGTGGAGCTGCAGCTCCACACCAACGGCACGCTCGACGTCGTTGAGCACTACACTTACCGCTTCACGGGCGGGCCATTCCAGCGCGCGCTGCGGGGCATCCCCCGCGACGGCGTGGACGATATCCGCAATGTGCGCCTGAGCGAGGGCGGGCAGGAGTACCGCAGCGCCTTCCGCGGCGAGGAGCCGGGCACATATATCGTCGAGAACAACGCCGACGAGTTGTTGGTGCGCTGGTTCTACCCGCCAACCAGCGACGCCGCCCGCACCTTCACCTTGAGCTACACCGTTGACGGCGCCATCTACGTCGATGAGGAGTTCGACGAGCTCTGGTGGGTCGCCGTCTTCCCCGAGCGCGACGTGCCGGTCGAGCGGGCCAGCGTCACCCTGCGCCTCCCGGAGGGCGCCGGCCTGAGCGCAGCCGACGTCAGCCTGCCCGGCGCTGAGGCCGAGGAGCAGGTGGAGCCGGAGCGCGTCACGCTCAGCCGCGACACGCCGCTGCCGCCCGGCGAAGCCCTTGAGCTGAGGGTAGAGCTCGACCCCGACCTGATCGACGCGCCTGTGCCCGCCTGGCAGGAGGCGGGCGACGCGCCCCCCGCCGATGATCCGGCGGCCCCGGCCGAGCCGCGCCCCAACACCCAACCGGCGCAGAGCGGCGGCAGCGGCTTCGACCTCATCTTCTGCCTGATCGTCGCGCTCATCCTGATCTTCGTGGTGCTGCCGCTGCTCAACCGCATGATGCGCAGCGCCGACGACTATGGCGACTGGGGCGGCGGCTATGGCGGCGGCTACGGCGGTGGCTGGGGAGGCGGCTGGGGCGGTGGTTGGGGCAGTGGCTACGGCGGCTCCAGCAGGCGTGAGGACCGTGGCGGTGGCTGGGGCGGCGGCTGGGGTGACTGGGGCGGCGGCTCCAGCGATCGCTCGAGCAGTAGCTCCAGAGGCAGTTGGGGGCGAAGCAACCGCAGCGGCGGCAGCTGGGGCGGTAGTCGCTCCGGCGGCAGCTTCGGGGGCGGGCGCTCCGGCGGCAGTTGGGGCGGCAGCTCGCGGCGCTCTAGCAGCTCCCGCGGCAGCAGGCGCAGCGGCGGCGGTCGCGGCGGCGCCGGCTAATGGAACCAGAGAAATCTCTCGGTACGTGCCTGTAAGGGCGGCCACGAGGGGCCGCCCTCTTTGGGATACACCAGCCGGCCCGTTACCAGCGAATAATAGACTACGGACTATGGTCGGTTGACAGCCCGCGCCTCCTTCGACATAATGCAGCAGGCCTGGCGCGCCGCCATGAGGCGACTGACGCCCATACGCAGCAGCTTCCAAAAGCTGCCAGCCCGGCGCGCGCAGCGCACATAGGAGCGCTTCTTGCTTATAGATGCGGAAAAGCTCTGAGATACAAGCTTTCGTAAATTCTTCGAATCATTTCAAGGATACGCTGAGATGACCCTCGTGAGCGTCGGCGGCCTGACTAAATACTACGGCGCCGAGCTGATCTTCCAAGATATTAACTTTCAGGTGGCCCGCGGCGAGAAGCTCGCCCTCGTGGGCGTGAACGGCGCCGGCAAATCCACCCTGCTGAAGATCATCGCCGGCCTTGAGAGCGCCGACAGCGGCCAGATCGCCATTGCCCGCGGCACCCGCGTGGCCTACCTCGCTCAGGAGGTCCGCTTCAGCGGCGACCGCACCCTCTGGGAGGAGATGGAGGCCGCCCTCAGCGTCCTCGCCGATCTGCAGGCGGAGATCACGGCCCTCGAGCCCGTCATCGCCGACACCGACGCGCCCGGCTGGGATCAGGCCATGGAGCGCTACGGCGAGCTCATGGCCCGCTTCGAGCATATGGGCGGCTACGAGGTGGAGCCCCGCATCAAGCGCACTCTCCACGGCTTGGGCTTCCACGAGTCTCAGTACCACCAGCGCCTCAACCAACTCTCCGGCGGCCAAAAGACCCGCGCCGCTCTCGCCGCCACCCTGCTCTCCGACCCCGACCTGCTGCTGCTCGACGAGCCCACCAACCACCTCGATATGCAGGCCCTCGAGTGGCTGGAGCAGTTCCTCCGCAACTGGGACGGCACGCTGATCGTGATCTCCCACGACCGCTACTTCCTCGACCGCGTCACCAAGCGCACCCTGGAGATCGCCTTCGGCAAGCTGGAGGATTACCCCGCGCCATACAACAAATATCTGGAGCTGAAGGCCGAGCGCATGGAGCGCCGCCTCAAGGAGTTCCAGGCCCAGCAGGAGTTCATCGCCAAGACCGAGGAGTTCATCCGCCGCTACAAGGCCGGCCAGCGAGCCCGCGAGGCCAAGGGCCGCGAGAAGCGGCTGGAGCGGCTCAAGCGCGACCACGCCATCGAGCGCCCGAAGGAGCAGGCGAAGCTCAGGCTCTTCCTCGACAGTAAGCTCCGTAGCGGCGAGCTCGTCCTCGCCCTCGACGGCCTGGTGATCGGCTACCCCGGCGATAAGCGCCAGGACTCGGAGCCCCGCGTGCTGCTGCGAGCCGATGGCCTCGAGATCCATCGCGGCGACCGAGTGGCCCTCCTCGGCCCCAACGGCGCCGGCAAGACGACGCTGCTCCGCACGCTGATCGGTGAGCTTAAGCCGCTTCAGGGCCAGCCTCGCCTCGGCCACAAAGTCCAGATCGGCTACTACGCCCAGGGCCACGATATGCTCCGCTGGGACGCCACCGTCCTCGAGGAGCTCACCAGGGTGAGCCCCACCCTCGGCGAGCCGGCGGCCCGCAACCTGCTCGGTCGCTTCCTCTTCAGCGGGGATGATGTCTTCAAGCGGGTGGGCGATCTGAGCGGCGGCGAGCGCTCGCGGGTGGCCCTGGCCCAACTCACCCTGCTGCCCGGCAACCTGCTGATCCTCGACGAGCCCACCAACCACCTCGACATCGGCGCCCGCGAGGCGCTTGAAGGCGTGCTGAAGGAGTACCCCGGCTCGATCCTCTTCGTCTCCCACGACCGCTACTTCATCGACGCCCTCGCCGATAAGATCTGGAACGTGGAGCAGGGCCGCCTCCGCGAGTATCTCGGCGGCTACACCGACTTCGTGGCGGCGCGGGAGCGAAGCGACGAGCAACGAGCGACGAGCGACGAGCGCAAGCAGCCCCAGAGCAGCCCCTCCAATCCGCAGGCGGGACAAGTCCGGCCATCGTCCATCGCCAGTGGTATGTCGCCGGAGGAGCGGCAGCGCAAGCGCCGGCTCGCGGCCCTCGAGGCCGAGGTCGGCCTGCTGGAGCAGGAACTCAAGAAGCTCAAGGCCGAGCTGGAGCAGGCCAGCGCCGCCCAGGACGTCAAGCGGATCACGGTCCTGGGCACCCAGTACGCCGAGCTCGAGAGCCTGCTCGAAGCCAAATACGCTCAGTGGGAGCAGCTCGCCGCATAGAATGCAACATTGAACATCCAAAGGGCGGCCACTCGCTGATGACGTCATCACGCCGCCCTCGTTCAATTTTGCATGTTGCATGTTGCATTGATCTACACGGATTACGCCCCAATCTACGATGCGATCGGCCAGGGCGCCTTCGCCGAGCGGCTTGTCGCGCTCCTGTTAGCCGCGCTGCCGGCGCCGCCGCGCCGCGCGCTCGACCTCGCCTGCGGCACAGGGGCCGCGACACTAGCCCTCGCCGCAGCTGGCGCTCGGAGCCTGGGCGTCGATCGCTCCCCGCAGATGCTCGCCATCGCCCGCGGCAGGGCGCGCGATTGCCGCCTGCCCGCGCGCTTCATCCAGGCCGACATCAGACGGTTGCCGCGGACGCCGGCCTTGCGGCCTGCCTCCTTCGACCTCGTCACCTGTCTATACGACAGCCTGAACTATCTCACAGGCGACGACGATCTGGCCGCGGTCTTTGTGCCTGTGGGCGAACTACTGCGGCCAGGGGGGCGGCTGGTTTTCGACCTGAACACCGAGCACGAGTTTCTCACCTGGGACGAGAGCGACCAGGTCGTGCACGATAGCGGCGGCATCCTGGTGTACAACCGCCTCAGCTACGACCCGGCGGAGCGCCTGGCCCACGGCCGGATCGTCTGGTTCGTCCGCGAGGGCGAGCGCTGGTGGCGGGGCGAGGAGCAGCACACCGAGCGGGCCTGGCGCGACAACGAAGTGCTCGCGGCGCTGAACGCCGCCGGCCTGCGCCTGATCGCCCGCCGCACTCCGCGTTGGGAGCCGGCGCCACCCGACGCCCCTCGGATCGTCTACGAGGCCGAGCGGCCGTAGCAGCCGCCCGCGTCCGCCGAGCGCCCTGGAATATGACAGAAGGGGATGCGGCTTTTCCACATCCCCTCCACATATCCACGATCCAAACCTCGCAGGGCTGATGCAAAGTCAGCGGGGGCTGGCGCCCCGCGCCCCGATTCCCGCCGTCAGGGGATGGACGCACTCTTCGAGAATGCCTGCGGTATTCTGCAGCTTCGCCGCAGCAGGTCCGGCGCTGACGTCTCGCTGGTACTGCTCCCCCCGCTCTCGGCGCCGAGGGGCTTGCGGCGATGGCCTAGCCCGTACAGCGTAGTCCGTACCGAATTTGCCGCAGCAGGTCCGG
>DAOUGF010000663.1:0-7322 GCA_034429295.1 Chloroflexaceae bacterium | reverse complement strand
TGCGGCTGGCGCGGCGCTGCCGCTGTAGGCTAGTGCAATTTCAGGCGGCCTTTTTGGCTATGTCGCCCAACTCTTCGGCTGTGTGAGGCTCTTGCTGTACGGGCACTAGAGGCGGAACCCCAGCAGGTTCCAGTTGTTCAACAGCCAGAAGTAGCCCAGGCTCGCCAGAAGCACGAGCAGGTAGTGCACGCGCCACCAGCCCGCCTGCGGCCAGGCGCGGATCGCGACGACGCCAGAGGCGACGAGCAGCACACCGGCCAGGATCGGCAGGCATAGCACCGCCAGCAATGCCGCGGTTGCCCCCTGCTCAATCGCCGGGGCGATGGTCATCAGCAGGCCTGGCAGGAACAGCAGGGAGAGAAGGGCGGCGCCCCAGGCCAGCCAGCGTGTCGCACGCTCGGCGGGCGAGGCAGCCACGCGCCGGCGCCGCAGCAGCGCCCTCAACGGCCAACCAAGCACCGCCGACAGGAAGACCAGCCCGCTGGCTCCGAGCACCCCCATGAAGGCCTCGCCGGTCTCGTGCCAGGGGATGCGCTCGTAGGCCCGGTACGGATTGTTCTGCACGTACAGCCTGGTGAGCGCGCCTGTGTCGTCCGCCCCGAAGATGAGGTCGCCGTAGGAGTCCTGCCGGCCATCGGCGAGGCGCAGCAGATCGGGGGCCAGAGGCACCCAGCGCAGGGGCTCCTCGCCAAGGCCCGTGCTGCTCACAGTGCCGTCGGGCTCCGCAACCAGACGGATATCTGCATAGGCACCGCCGGTCAGGGTCATCACCTTGGCGAGCGTCGTCTTGAACGTGCGGCTGGAGCGGTAGGTCCCGGCCATCTGCGCCGCCATCTGCTGCGCATCCGCGGCCGGCGCGGGCGCCGCCGGCTCGACCGGGTAGTAGTGGTTCATAAACGCCTGTAGGAGCCGCTCGCCCGGCGTGCCGCCGCCGGTGTTGTAGCTCACGTAGATCCCGACCCCCTGCTCCGGTAGCAGAGCGAGCAGCGTGTTGAAGGAGCGAGGGACCGCCCCATTGTGCTTGAGGATACGCTGCTGGTTCAGGGTCGTCTCGGCAAAGCCGTAGGCCATCCCGCTCACCCGCGGGTCGTGCGCAAAGAGCCGCTGGTGCATCTGGCGGGCGGTGGCCTCCTGCAGCACCCGGCCCGCCCCGTAGCGTCCTTCCTGCAGGTGGGCGATCATAAAGTGCGCCATATCGGTGACGGTCGTGTGGCTCGCGCCGGTTGGCGGCGTGCGGATGGCCAACGCCGGCACTACCTCGTAGGCGCCGTTCACATACTGATAGCCCGTCGCAGCCGCGGCGGCGAGCTCCGCGGGGAGCGGCTGTCGAAAGCTCGAGCGATCCATCTCCAGCGGCGCAAACAGGCGTTCCTCGGCATACTGCTCGAAGCTCATGCCGGCCGCCCGCTCGACGATATAGCCGGCCAGGGCGGCGCCATAGTTCGAGTAGGCCGAGAGCTCTCCCGGCGGGCGCACGCGCGCAGGGATATGGTCGGCCAGGAAGCGCCCGTACGGCTCCAGCTCATCAGGGGTGCGGGCGTAGAGCCCCGCCAGGTCGTCGAAGCCGGCCGTATGGCTCATCAGGTGGCACAGCGTGATCGGCTCGGGGTAGGTCGCGGGGATCGCGAACTCCAGGTAGGCGTTCACATCGCTGTCCAGGTCGAGCACGCCCTGCTCGACGAGCTGCATCACTGCCGTCCAGGTAAAGAGCTTGCCAGCGGAGCCAGTGGCGAAGATAGTCTGGTCGGCGATCACCGGCGTGCGCTGCTCCAGGTTGGCGTAGCCGTAGCCCCGAGCGGTCAGCAACTCCCCGTCCTTGACAACGGCGACGGCAGCGCCCACAAGGTGTTCCTGGGCAAGCTGCGCGGGAAGAAACGCATCAAGAAACGCCGCCAATTCCTCCGCGTCGCTCGGGCCGCCAGGGTGGGGCGCGGCGGGAGGCGCTGCAGCGAGCCGGCCAGCCGATAGAGGCGCTGCAGCCGTACCGGCGTTGCCGGCGACCAGCGCGATGCCGAGCAGCATAATCGCCCCGATGGATAGGGCGTGGAAGCGTCTCATCTCATCGACCCCTTCACATAGCGCCTTCGCTTGGCCCGGCGACGCTCCCGATAAGCGCTTCTGGGCGCCAGGCCACGACGGATCGACAGCCGGGCGGCGGTATCACGCCAGCGCAGCTCAGGGGCGTGAGCGGAGCGTGAGGTGTGGCTGCAGGGGCTGATACACCAGCCTCAGTGTATGCCTCTGTGGAGCGCTACGAGGGAAAGAAGTCGATGCCTCGGGAGAAGGTTGCTTCACCCGGTGATCCGGCCCGGAGCCATGAGAGGTCAGAAGGTGTCGCCGTGGGGTAGGAGCTTCAGGCGAACCGCGGATGAGCCTTCGCCAGGGATGGTTGGGCGGGCCTGTGAGGCCACGCCCAACCATCCAGCGGGCTCGCGTGGCGCTGCGATCGCTTCGATCCTATGGGCGACTCATCACTCCGCGAGCGGCGCCTCGCCGCGCCGCCACATCTCGATGATCTGGCGGGCGATGCTGAAGGGCGGCGGCAGCTCCGGGAGCCCGTCACGGGCGAACCAGCGGGCATCCACCAGCTCGCTGGTGTCGATGGCGATCTCGCCGCCGGCGTAGCGGGCGGTGAAGCCGACCATCAACTGGTTGGGGAAGGGCCAGGGCTGGCTGCCGACGTAGCACACCCCGTCCACAGCTACGCCCACCTCCTCAAGCACCTCGCGGGCCACGCACTGCTCGAGTGTCTCGCCCGGCTCGACGAAGCCGGCCACCAGGCTGTAGCGCGCGCCCCAGCCCGACTTGCTGGTGAGCAGCACCCGCTCGGGGCCATCGTGGATCAGCACGATCGCCGCGGGGCTCACGGGCGGATAGAGGCTGTGGCCGCAGCCAGGGCAGCGCTTGCCCCAGCCGTCGAGGGGCTGGAGAGGCTCGGCGCACGCAGGGCAGAAACGGCTGCTACGGGACCAGCGCAGCAACTGGGCGGCGTAGCCGCTCAGGGCGCTCAGCTCGGCGTCGGCCTGGGCGAGCAGGGCCCGCAGCCCGATCGCCCGCAGACCGGGCGGCGGCGGAGCGCCCGGGTCGAGGGCGGCGAACATCACCGGGCGATCGTCGAGCATCCCCAGCAGCTGCGGCTCGGGAACCTCGACAAGCTCGTGGCGCCGGGTGGTACCCTCAAGGAGGCGCGGCGGCTCGCCCTCAACGACCAGCAGATCGTCGCCGGAGAAGAGCAACCAGTACGCCGGGCCGTCGTCCGGCAGCGCCGGCGGGTAGAGCCGGCGGAAGCGCGATCGCATCACGAAGAGCTCCTAATTGGTGATCAAGTGCCGGGCTAGCACCTCGGCTGGGTGCAGCGCCGTCCGGCCGGCCAGATCGCCGATCTGCTGGCGGCAGCTCACGCCGGCCGCCACGATCGTCGTCGCGGGATCGCTGCCGGCCACGGCTGGCAGCAGCACCCGCTCAGCAATGGCGCGGCTCATAGCGCTGTGCTCGGCCTCATAGCCGAACGAGCCAGCCATCCCACAGCACCCCGAGTCGAGGTCGTTCACGGTATAGCCGGCGAGGGCCAACGTCAGGCGAGCCGGCGTCGTGCCTACCTGCGCCTTCTGGTGGCAGTGGCCGTGGAGGATGGCCTCGCGCGGCCCGTCCTGCCGCAGCACCTGGCGGAAGCGCTCGCCGTTGGCGGCGACAAACTCCTCGAAGGTGAGGGCGAGGCGGCCGAGCTCCGCCCGGCGCCCATTATCAACGAGGGCCTGGTACTCGTCGCGGAAGGTAAGGATGCACGAAGGCTCGAGCCCAACGATCGGCACGCCCTCGGCGATGAAAGGCGCCAGCGTGTTGATCACGCGCCGCGCCGCGGCCTTCGCCTGCGGCAGGAAACCCTTGCTGAGCAGGGTACGGCCGCAGCAGGCGTAGGGCGGCACGATCACGCGGTAGCCGGCGGCGCTGAGCACATCGTGGGCCGCCTGAGCGATCTCTGGCCGCTGGTGCTCGGCCCAGGTGTCCACGTACAGCACCACCGGGTCGCCCTCGGCGTTCGTGGCTCGCCTGCGGCGAGAGAAGCGCTCAGGGGCGAAGCGGGGCAGCTTGCGCTCCGGCGCCAGCCCCAGCAGCTTGGCGGCCGCGGCCCGCACCGGCGGCAAGCCCGTCATCACGTTGGCGGCCCGGGCGACCAGCGGGGCGGCCGTGGCGGCGCGGGCCAGCCGCGGCATGTGGGCGAAGAGGCGGGTGCGCAGATCTGCGCCGTGCCGCTGGTGGTAGTGGAAGAGATACTCGCTGCGGATGCGGGTCATATCCACCGCCGATGGGCACTCCGACTGGCAACCCTTGCAGCCGATGCAGAGGTTCAGGATGTCGAGCATCTGCGGGCCGAAGAGCTCCTCGCGGGGGATGCGCCCGGAGAGGGCGTTTCGCAGGGCATTGGCGCGGCCGCGGGTGCTATCGCGCTCGTTGCGGGTCACCATGAAGGTCGGGCACATCGTGCCGCCTTCGACCTTGCGGCAGTAGCCCTGGCCGTTGCAGATCTCGATCGCGCCGGCGAAGCCGCCGTCGTGGGACCAGTCGAGCTGCTCGTGGAGCTTGATCGTGCGGTAGGCCGGGCCGAAACGCAGGTGCTCGGTCATCGGCGGCCCGTCCACGATCTTGCCGGGGTTCATGCGGTTCTGCGGATCGAAGGCGGCCTTCACCTGCTGGAAGGCGCGGTAGATCGGCTCGCCAAAGACGCGCCGGTTGAGCCAGCTGCGGGCCAGGCCATCGCCGTGCTCGCTGCTCATCACGCCGTCGTAACGCCCAACTAGCTCGGCGGTGGCCGCGCTGATCCCCTGCATGCGCTCGACATCCAGGGCGGTCTTGAGGTCGAGGAAGGGCATCACATGGAGACAGCCAGCGCTGGCGTGGGCGCTCATCGTCACCTCCACGCCGAAGGCCTCCGTGATGCGCAGCAGGTCGCGGATGTAGGCAGCGAGGTGCTGCACGGGCACGGCCACATCCTCGATGAAGCTGAGCGGCTTAAGGGCCGAGCGCTGCCTGGCCAGCAACCCGGCCTGGGCCTTGCGCATCCCCCAGACGGCCTGCTGGGCCTTGGCGTCGTCGAAGCGGTAGCGGCGGGCGGTGGGAGCCACCCGGGCGAGGATCTGCTCAAGGCGGGCCATCTTCGCCGCCAGTTCGGCGGGGCTCTCGCCGTAGAACTCGGTGATCAGCACAGCCTCGGGGTCGTCGGCGCCGATAAACTGGGCGATGCTGTACTCGCCGCCGGCCTCCCGCTGCATCCGCATCAGGAAGCGGTCGATATGCTCGATCGCGGCGGGATCGCTCTCGAGCATGGCGGGAACAGCCTCCAGCGCGGCATGCTGCTCGTCGAAGGCCACGAGCACGATCGCGGTGTGGCGCGGCAGCGGCACCAGGGCCACCTCGATGGCGGTTGAGGTCGCCAGGGTGCCCTCGCTGCCACAGAGCAGCTGGGCCAGGTTGAGCTGCTCAGGGTCGAGCAGGCGGTCGAGGTTGTAGCCGCCGCAGCGCCGCCAGGTGCGATGCTCGCGGGCCAGCAGCTCGGCCCGCACGCTCTCGACGATCGCGGGCACCCGCTGGTAGATCGCGCCGAGCAGGCCGCCGCGCATCACCAGCTCGCCGAGCTCCCGGCGCGGCATGGCCTCGAAGCGGGCGGGCGTGCCGTCGGCGAGGATGGCGTCGATCGCGATGACATGGTCGGCGGTCATGCCGTAGAGGATCGAGTGGGAGCCGGTGGAGTTGTTGCCGACCATGCCGCCCACGGTGCAGACCACGGCTGAGGCCGGGTCAGGGCCGAGCTTGAGGCCGTAAGGGGCGAGGCGGCGATTCAGCACATCGAGGGAGATGCCTGGCTGCACGCAGGCGCGCCGCGCCTCCGCATCCACGGCGAGCAGGCCGTGCATGTGGGTGGTGAAGTCGAGCACCACGGCCTCGCCAACGCTCTGGCCGGCGAGACTGCTGCCGCCGCCGCGGGGGAGCACCGGCAAGCGCAGCTCGGCGGCGAGGGCGATGGTCGCCTGCACGTCGTCGTGGTCGTAGGGCGTCACCACGGCGAGCGGCATGATCTGATAGTTGGAGGCGTCGGTCGCGTAGAGGGCGCGGGAGACAGCGTCGGCGCGCACGGCGCCCTTGAGACTCGTGCGGGCGCGGCGGACGAACTCGGTGATCTGCTCTGCTGGTGGCTGCATGGCCTCTGGCTATAGACGCGGCTCGGTGCGGGGGATGGCGGGCAGCGCCGCCCGCCACACCCATACTTTACCACCATCGCCCGGCTCAGCGGCGGCTGATCGCTGGCTGCTACGGCTCGCACCCGCCCAACCCGGCCTCGCGGGCCATGCGCACGGCCTCCGCGCGATCGGCGGCCTGCAGCTTGCCGAGGATGCTGGAGACGTAGTTCGCCACCGTCTTGGCGCTCAGGTCGAGCAAGCCGGCGATCTCTGTGTTCGACGCGCCGTCGGCCATCAGCTGCAGCAGCTCCCGCTCGCGGGTCGTGAGGCCGGGAAACACCTCCCGCGGCACAGCAGGGCGCCCGCCGCCGAAGAAGTCGATCAGGCGGCCGGCGATGCTGGGGCTGAAGATCGCCTCGCCCCGGCCAACGCTACGGATCGCCCGCAGGATATCGGCGTGCTCCGCGTCCTTCAGCACGAAGTCGCGGGCCCCGGCCCGCAGCGCCGTGAAGACCGTCGCGTCATCCTCGAACATCGTGACCACCAGGACGCGCACCCGCGGATCGGCGGCGAGGATGCGGCGCGTGGCTTCGATCCCGCTGATGCCCGGCATCTTGATGTCCATCAAGATCACGTCGGGACGCAGCTCGGCGGCCAGGCGCACCGCCTCGTCGCCTGTGGCGGCCTCGCCGGCCACCTCCAAGTCGGGCTGCGTGCCCAGCAGCAGCAGCAGGCCGGAGCCCACCAGCACGATCAGCTGCAGGATTCCGCTGAGGCCAAAAGCCACCGGCGTCATACCGTCGAAGCCAACCGTCACCACCGGATCGGCGCCCGCTACCGCCAGCCCGAGCAGCAGGTGCCCCTCGACTAGCTCGGCCATAGGGGCGATGAACGCGCCCAGCAGCCCTGCGGCGAAGATTGCGCTCGACAGGGAGCCATCGCCGCCCTCTGCCCGCCGCAGCCTGGCGCTCAGGCCGCCCAGGAAGAGGGCGATCGGCGCCAGCTGGACGAAGATCAGCATGCGGACGAGCGAGTAGATGGGGCTGCGCGCCTGCTCCGCGTAGAAGGCGGCCTTCTCAGCGGCACTCGCACTCATCGGCGGCATCTGCGGGGCAGTCACTCCGATGAACAGGGCCATCGATAGAA
>DAOUGF010000662.1:0-4007 GCA_034429295.1 Chloroflexaceae bacterium | reverse complement strand
GAGCCACAGACGCGCCCCGACACGCCCCTCGCCGCCCGCGACCTGCCCCTGCCCGGCGCCAGCCGGATCGACGCCTGGGTGCGGGTTGATGTGAGCGCCATGCAGGCCCAGGTGAGCGCGCCGCTGCTGCCGCTCTATATCCAGCAGCTGCCCGCTGAGGGCGGGACGAGCCTGCCGCAGCCGCCGGACCCGCGGGTGCTCGACGAGGGGCCGCACCTGAGCTACGCCATCCAGTGGTTCGCCTTCGCCACGATCCTCGCTGTGGTCTACGGCGCGCTGATACGGCAGGAGCTGCAGAAGGCGCGCTGACAGAGGGAGGGCACGCCAGATGCGCCTCGGTAGTGTGATCATCCTGCTGATCGTGATCGGTCTTTCCTCGCTCGGGCTGCCGGCGCAGGCCGCTCCGCCCGCAGCCGCCCCCACGGCGCGGCCCGCCACGCCCACGCCTGTGCCATACCTGGGCGGAGAGCCGGCGCCTGTTCTGGCCGGGGAGCTGGCGATGCGCACCTACAGCCTGGATCTCTACCGCAGCGAGGGCGGCCTCCCGGCAAGAACGGTGCAGCGCCTGGGCATGCGTGCCGAGGAGGCCGTGGTGCGCGGAAGCGAGATCGTCGGCAGCTTTCTGACCGGGCGGGTGGCGATCAGCTTCGAGGCGCCCCAGGAGGGGCCATGCGCGCTGCGCGGCATCACCCTCTCGAACCGCCGCACCATCCGCCTCTTCTACGCCCCTGGCGCCGATATTGACCGCGTCACCGGCATCCTCGCTCACGAGCTGTTCCACCAGCTCCAGCACGACTACTACGGCGAGCGGGACCATCGCAAGGCCGATGTGATCCTGCTCGAGGGCATGGCCGCGTGGGGCACCGCCAGCTACTTCCTCACCCCGCGGGGCGAGCCGCTCTACCGCGAGCGCGTGCGCGAGGCGATCAAGGCCGACGAGATCCTCCCGCTCACCACTAGCCTGCAGGCCGACTGCCGCACGACGACGCGGAACAACATCTACAACCAGTGGGCCTCCTTCGTCGAGTATCTTGTCACTACCTACGGCCGCGAGCAGTTCGACGCCGCCTACCGCAGCTCCACGGGCCGGCCGGCGGGCTCAGCCGATTACCGGCGCGTCTATGGCAAGCCGCTCGCCGTGCTGGAGCGGGAGTGGCTGGCCTGGGCGCGGACGCAGTAGCGGCCACCGGCAACCTGCGCTATACTGGGGGAGGGTATCTAAGCGCTACGAGGTACAGCGATGCTGAGTGGGATTAAGAGTCAGAGCGGCGCCCCAAAGGCGAACGGCGCCGTGATAGAGGTAACCGACCAGACCTTCGAGCAGGAAGTGCTGGCGCGCTCACAACAGACGCCCGTGGTGATCGACTTCTGGGCGCCCTGGTGCGGGCCCTGCCGCACCCTCGGCCCCACCCTGGAGCGACTGGCCGCCGAGGCCAAGGGCGCCTGGGTGCTGGCCAAGGTGAACGTGGACGAGAACCCGCGGCTCGCGCAGGCCTTTCGCATCCAGAGCATCCCGGCTGTGATAGCGGTGCACCAGGGCAGGATGGTGGATCAGTTCATCGGCGCGCTGCCCGAGTCGCAGGTGCGCGCCTGGCTGAAGCGCTTCGTCCCCGAGAAAAGCGACTCGCTTCTGGAGGCCGCGCAGGCCCTGGAGGCGAGCGACCCGGAGGGCGCGATCGCCCGCTACCGGCTGCTGCTCGGCCAGGAGCCGGAGAACGCCACCGCCCTCTTCGCCTTGGGGCGGCTGCTCCTGCTGCAGGGCAACCCCGAGGGCGCCGCGACGCTGAAGCAGGTGCCGTCCAGCACCCCGCTCTACGCCCGCGCCCAGGCCGCGCTGCCTCTGGCAAACTTCATAGCCGAGGGCGTGAATGCCGCCGGGGGCGAGCTCGAGGAGCGCTACCGCCGGGCGGCCGAGGCGACCCGCAGCCGCGACTATGGCACGGCGATCGAGGAACTGCTCGCGATCATCGCCCGCGACCGCGGTTTCCAGAACGACGGGGCCCGCAAGGCCCTCCTAGCCCTCTTCGCCGCCTTGGGCGACGAGCACCCCCTGGTGCCCGCCGCGCGGCGCAGGCTGGCGAATATTCTGTTCTAAAGCTTAGCTGCGCTGCCTCTCGCTGCCGCCCAAGCCACCCCCCAAGCCTGAAGCTGGGGGGTGGCGTTTGTGGCGCGCTGGGAGGAGCCCTCCACGACGCCGCTGTTCTACGGGGCGAAGATCCGGTAGTTCAGATTCGGGAAGGGGCCATCGAGCTCCTCGAGCTGCTCGAGCAGGAAGCGGTCGCTGTGGCTCAGCCGCTCGCTGCGGGCCAGCTCGGCGAGCTGGTTGAAGCGGGAGAGGTAGGTCCGCCAGCGCGTGGCCGGCCCCCCCTCGGGCGCGGCGCCGCCAAGCTGCTCAGGCCAGTCGCTGGTCTGGGCCAGCATCAGCTCGCGGGCGGCCTGGTTGAGCACCCGCTCCTGCTCGGCCTCGGCGCTCGGCAGGGATGCCGCCAGCTCAACCATCTGTGCCTCGGCGGCGTGCAGCAGCCGCCAATACTCCATACTCCCCGCCCGCTGCCAGCCGCTGTGCCCGTCCTGGGCCCACGAGCCCTCGATGAGCCTGCCCTGTCGCTTCGGCCGGACCTGCCGCAGATACTCGCCCGGAGTGGTGAGCCGCAGGCTGCTATGGGTCAGGCAGTGGGTGAGCACCGCCTGGAACCAGGTGACGCCCTCCACCCAGCGGGGGCCGAGCTGCCCGGCGTCGAGGACCACGAGCAGCAGATCGTCCGGCTCGCGCCGCTCCGCCTCGGCCACCAGCGCCGCGGCGAAGTGATTGGCATGCTCCTGGGCCCGCCGCAGGGCATGGTAAGGGTCGTAAGGCTCGCCGCTGCGGGCCTTATAGCCCCGCGGGTCGTCGGCGTCGCGATAGAGCGGATCGCCGGGGTAGCCAAGATCGTATGACCAGACGTGGCGGGCCATCTGCTCGTCGGGGAACAGCGCGGCGAACTGCCGCGGGATCAGCCAGAGCGGGCCAGCCTCCTCTCCCGGCGGGAGGCTGCTGGGGTCGGCGATCACATAGCGCAGCCCCACGTCGGCAGCCATCGTCTCCAGGCCGGAGCGCCAGCCGCAGCCAGGCAGCCAGAGGCCCTCGGGCCGCCCGAGGTGCTTGGTGATATGGAGCACGCCGTGCTCGATCTGGGCGCGCACCGCCTCCTCGCGGCTGAGGAGCGGGAGATAGGCGTAGCTGGCCGCGCCGGCCAGCGGCTCGACCACCTTGGCGGCCGCCAGCTCACGCACGCGCTTCGGCAGGTTCCGATCGTAGCGCTCGGCAAAGCTCTGGAGCCGCTGGCGGCCCCACTCCAAGTAGAAGCGAGCCAGATAGACCTCGTGATGCTCACCGGAGGCCTCGGCGGCTTGAAGATCGGCTCGTCGCTGCTCGAGCAGATCCTCCATCCAGAGCACAAAATGCTTCTGCACCACGGGATCGGCCAGCTGCTCGATCAGCAGCGGCGACCAGGCGAGGGCCACCCGGGGAGCGAGGCCGGCGCCATGAAGATCGCCGAGCAGCTCGATCAGCGGAAGCAGCCCCTGAGCGGTCAGTGTGTGCAGCGCATCCTCGCCGATGGGGCGCCGGCCCGCTCGTCGCAGGTAGGGAACATGGGCGATGATCAGAAATGCGACGTGCATGTGAGCTGAGTGTGAGGAGTTGAGCCTGGAGCATGAGGGCGAAGCTGCGCGGCGTTCTCAATCCTCCATGCTCAACCCTCAATTGCTATGGGTTCACCGGCGTGATTTGGTTCACCGGCGTCAGGAAGATCGGCGTCTCATCGAGGATGGGCGGGGCCTCGGTGGGCGACGGCTCCGGTGTGTCCGACGGTGTGGGCGTGGCGCTGGGCGGCTCAGGCGTCGCCGTATCGGTCGGCGCGAGGGTCGGCTCAGGCGTCACTGTTGGCAGCGGCTCGCTCGTCTCGGTTGGGGGCGGAGGCGGCGGCGCGGTGGGCTGCGGCTGCGGCTGGAGCGTGGGCGGCGGA
>DAOUGF010000661.1:0-2462 GCA_034429295.1 Chloroflexaceae bacterium | reverse complement strand
TGAAGGAGCCCCCACATGGGCGAGATCGTGATCGACGAGGCGCTGCTGCGGGCCTTGCAACAGCGGGCCGAGGCGATGGTGCGCGGGGAGCTGCAGAGCCTGGGGCAGCCGATCTGCGAGATTCCGGCGCTGGAGGATCTGCGGCGGGCGATCGATGTGCTCGGCGCCCACACCAAGCAGGGCCTGGAGCATCAGCACGCCTACATCGCCGCCCTCAGCCGCGCCCAGGAGGCCGAGCGGGGCAGGTTGGCCCGCGAGCTACACGACGAGGTGGTCCAGCAGCTGATCGCCCTCGGCCACAGCGTTGACCGCGTGCAGCGGCTCTTGGAGCGGGGCGAGAGCGCCCGCGCCGTCGAGCGGCTCCACGAGATGCGGGCCAGCATCACCGGACTCGTCAGCGAGCTGCGCACGGTGATCGGCGACCTGCGCCCGCCTGCCCTCGCCGAGCTCGGGCTGCTGCCCGCCGTCGAGCTGCTGCTCCAGCGCAACGCCGAGGGCGGCCCCGAGGTCAGCCTCATCGTCCAAGGCGAGGAGCGCCGGCTCGCCCCGCAGAGCGAACTAGCCCTGTTTCGCATCATCCAGGAGGCCTGGAGCAATATTCGGCGCCACGCCGCCGCCAATCACGTTGATGTGACCTTCGCTTATACGCCAGTCGCCTTGGTAGTCAGCATCAGCGATGATGGACAGGGCTTTGTCGCCCCTGACTTGGGCGCCGCGCCCGATGGCCACTGGGGCCTGCGCGGCATGCGCGAGCGCGCCGAGCTGACAGGGGGCACGCTCACGGTGACGAGCAAGCCGGGGCAAGGGACGCGGTTGGTGGTCACAATTCCCTACCCCGGCGTTGATGGGCGCGACCCGGTCTGCGGCATGTCAGTGGAGCCGGACGCTCTCGGCGCCGAGTACGAGGGGCGGCTCTACCGCTTCTGCTCCCCGGCCTGCCGCGACCTCTTCCTCGCCCAGCCGGAGCACTACCTCGCCCCGACGTGACCAGGGACCGTACAGCGTAGCCAGTAGTTGTACTGTTCCATCATCCTGGCACACGCTGCCGCCTGCTCTAGCGCCTTCAAGCTGAGAGGCGGTCGTCAGTCGTCTGTCGTCGGTGGTCCCTACCAACAGCTCACCTGTGGAATGCTGTGGAATCAGGGACCGAGAGCTCGGGGCAAGGGCAACGACCAGGGGCCAACGGTAACCGAGGCCCAGTACCGAGAAGGACACAACCATGGGGCGGCTCAGGGGCGGCACAAAACGAAGCTCCTGGCTCACCTTCCGGCGACGCCTGCTGCTGGTGCGCGCCCTGCTGCGCGGGCCGGCCACGGGCACCGAGCTGATCGCCGCGATCAATAGCGAGCTAGGGGAGCAGGGCTACCCGCAAGCGGCCAGCGCCGCGCTCAAGCACGACTTCGACGCCCTGAAAGGGGAGTATGGCTGCCAGATCAGCTACGACCGGATGACCCGGCGCTACCATCTGGCCGACTTGGGCGAACTGGCTCTGCTGGATCTGCCCGACTCCTGCATGGAGGCCCTCGCCTTTCTGGAGGCGAGCTTCCCCGAGGGCGGCGGCCTGCCCGAGCACGCCAACCTGCGGGCGCTGCTGGAACGAGTGGTGCTGCTGCTGCCGCCTGCCCGCCAAGCCCAGCACCGCCGCCGCCGCAGCCCCATGCGGCTCGGCGTCGGCCCGGGGACCGGCCGCATCGATCCCCGCACCCTCGCGCTGCTGAAGCAAGCGGTCGAGGCGCGCCGCGAGCTGCGCTTCGACTACCTGAGTAACTTCGATGATGAGCGGCCCCGACGCCACCGGGTGGCGCCATACGGCATCACCTTCCGGCCGGAGGGCCACGGCTATCTCGACGCGACCGTGCTCGAGGTGACGCCCAAGGGCGGCGAGACGATCCACGCCGCGATCGACTACCGCCTCGACCGGATCGTGCCGGGGACGGTGGAGATCCTGCCGACGGTGCTGCCACCGATCCGGCCCCGCCCGCCGACCTACACTCTCCGCTATACGCTGCTGCCGCAGGTGGCCCGCCGCCGCGACCTGGCCGCCTACTTCCCCAATACGCAGATCAACTACCGCGACGACGGTGGCGCGGAGGTGACAGCGACCATCACCAATCTCTGGCAGGCCCGCCAGATCCTGCTTCGCTACGGCGACGCCTGCCGCGTCCAAGAGCCGCCCGAGCTGGTGGAGTTGTTTCGCCGCACGGCCGAGGGGCTCGCGCGGCTCTACCGGAGGTAGCGCCCGGCGGCGCCCAGAGCGGGCACTGCGTTCCCCGCTGCATGCCCGCTGCCGGGCAGCTTCGCCCTCACCACGCCACCCTTGGGCAACAAAGCGAGCGCTGCCGCCCCGCACCCCACTTGATTTGTCAGGGGGCGCACGCGCGCCCCCCGACACCCCCCGCGCCAGGGGCCTCGCCCCTGGACCCCAAGCCGGAGGCGCGTACTGTGCCAACGGCCTGCGGGCG
>DAOUGF010000660.1:0-2999 GCA_034429295.1 Chloroflexaceae bacterium | reverse complement strand
CCTGTCGTACGGACTACTGACTACAGACTACGGACTACGCCGTACGGCCGTTAGGCCGGCACGATCCGCAGCTCGTGCTCATCCAGATCGGGGCCGTGGCGGTATTGGAGCAGCTGCCGCTCCATATCGAGCCGAATCTCGCCGTCGGAGATATAGACCCGGCAGCCGTTGGGGTACTGGAGGCGGGGCACAAAGATCTCGGTGGGCGCGTCGACATCCGGGTCGTGGCGGAAGCGGTAGCGGAAGACACGGCTCCGCACATCGAAGCGCATGCGCAGCGGCGTGCCCGCCGTGGCGATCGGGTAGGGCCGCACCACGGCCCGCAGGGCTCGCCCGCCAGTGTTCAGGTCGGCCGGGTCGCCCGGTAACTCCGGGCTGTAGATCGACAGATCCTCGTCGTTCCACTGGTCGCCGTGGGCGGCGCTATGGTCGGCGGTGTAGTTCCAGATCGTGGCGCTGGCAAGGGCGTCGTCTATCGCCTGGAAGCTGCGGGCCATAGCCCACTCGGTGGTGGCGAAGTTGCCGCTGCGGTAGGCGCGGCCGCCGTTCAGGTCGAAGGGGACGCCGAACTCGCCGAAGAGCGTCGGCGCGCCAGCCATGCGCTCGCGCCCGAAGCGGATATGCTCCTGCAGCTCGTGGGCGAAGTGGCGCTCCACCTGGCCCACGCCGAAGACCGGGCCGCGCCTGGTGAGGTCGAGGGCCAGTCCGGGCACGTAGCGCTTGAGGAAGAGCGTCACCAGATCGTACCAGTGGGGCCCGTAGATGATCCGCTCTCCGTCGCGCCGCGCCCAGCGCGGGCCGATCGAGCCGTACTCCGGCTGCACGACGATCAGCGCCTCGGGGTGCTCGGCCCGCACCTCGGCCGCCGCCCGGCTCAGGAAGGGCCGCCAGTAGTCGCGGCCGAACTCCACGCGGCGCCCGCCCACGTAGCAGAAGTGCTGCGGCCGCAGCAGCCGCGGCCGCCCGTCGGCGCCGACGCCCCACACCCCCTCGCGCTCCCAGAGGCAGCCTCGGCCAGGAAGCCAGGCCGTCACTCCGTCAGGGTTGACCAGACGGCGGCCAACCTGCCGCGGCAACAGCTCCCAGACCCAGTATTCAACGAGTTGCGGGTAGCCCGCCCCGAGCAGCATCATCTCGAAGGGGCTCGGCCGCTCACCCTTGGTGATCGGCGAGGCCGGCAGGTGCAGCGCCCGGTTGCCGATGAAGCCGGGCATCGGCTCGTTGAAGAGGTCGTAGCCGATCACGTGGGGGAACTGCCGCATCCGCGCCGCCACCCGGCGCAGCGCCCCGAAGTAGTGGCGCTGCAGGAAGCCCTGGATCGGCTCGCCGTCCACCAGGGCGTGGGGAGCGAAATGGTCGCCGCCGAAGAAGAGCGTGTACATCGTGGCGGCGGCCAGCTTCCAGCCGTTGGTCGGCCAGATCATGCGCGGGAAGGGGTCGCCGTGGGTGGCGTGGACGATCGCGGCGCCGGTGGCCTTGAAGCTCGTGATATCCAGCCCGGCGGCCTCGAAGGTCCAGCCAGGTGCGCCGCAGCCGCCCGAGAAGCGGCTCCAGACATCCTGGTGCATATCGATCAGGACGTTCAGGCCGTGATCGCCCGCCCGCCGCACCACCTCGGTGAGATAGTCGAGATAGGCCTCATCGTACTGGCCCGGGCCGGCGTGCTCGATCGCCTCCCAGGTGATCACCAGGCGCACCAGGGTGAGGCCCCAGGAGCGCAGGCGGGCAAAGTGCTCGTCGGCCTGCTCCAGCGGGAAGGGCCGGCCCACAAAGGAGACGTCGCGATGCTCAAAGAAGCCCTCGCGACGGTGGGTAGCGCCGTTGGGGGTGAAGGGGACTTTACTGGAGCCGCCGAGGTTGACGCCGCGGAGGATGAGCGTCCGGCCCGCATCGTCGCAGAACCAGCCATTCGCGATCCGTATGCTCATACCGCGGCAGTATACCCGAGATCGGCGGGCAGCTGTATAATCTCTCCAGCGATCCGCGTGAATAGGGAGCGATCCTGAGAGGAGGAGCTATGGCACGGGTGGGGATCTACGGGGCGACGGGCTACACCGGTTTCGAGCTGATCAAGCTGCTCGCCCGTCATCCTGAGGTGGAGATCGCCTTCGCCACGGCGCGCTCCGACGCGGGCAAGCTGCTGAGCGATATCTTTCCGACCCTGATCGATCAGCCCTTGGTGAGCCCCGATGAGGCCGACCTGCGGGGCGTCGATCTGATCTTCACCTGTCTGCCCCACGGGGCGCCGGAGCTGCTGCCGATCGTGCAGGGCGCCCTAGAGCGAGGCGTGAAGGTGATCGACCTCTCCGACCTGCTGCGCCTGAACGACCCCGACGACTACGAGCGGCGCCGCGGCAAGCCTCATCCCGCCCCCGAGCTACTGAGCGCGGCGGTCTACGGGCTGCCCGAGCTGCACCGCGAGCGCATCCGCGGGGCGAAGCTGGTGGCGAACACGGGCTGCTACCCGCTCACCGCCATCCTGCCCCTCTGGCCGCTGGAGCGGGCAGGGCTGATCGCCGACCGCACCGTGATCGTGGACAGCAAATCGGGCGTGTCGGGCGCGGGCCGCACAGCCACGCTGAAGAACCACTTCGGCGAGGCCCACGAGACTTTCAGCGCCTACAGTATTGGCCGCAGCCACCGCCACCTTGGCGAGATGGAGCAGGAGACGGGGCTCCACATCATCTTTTCGCCCCACTTGCTGCCGGTCTTCCGCGGCATCCTCTCGACGATTTACATAACGCTGAAGCCGGGGACGAGCCTGGAGCAGGCGCGTGCGGCCTACGACGTCTATGCAGGTGAGCCCTTCGTGAAGCTGCTGGCTGAGGGCCGGCTGCCTGAGCTGCGACACGTACAGAACACGATGTACCTGCTCTTCGGGCTGCAGCCGGTGGAACCGGAGGCGGGGCGCTATATCATCGTCTCGGCCCTCGACAACCTGCTGAAGGGCGCCTCGGGCCAGGCCGTGCAGAACATGAACCTGATGCTTGGGTTCGAGG
>DAOUGF010000659.1:0-5179 GCA_034429295.1 Chloroflexaceae bacterium | reverse complement strand
CCCCGCCAAGGGGGCGGCTGCCCCCTTGGAAGCCCCGAAGCCGTCGGCCGCCTCAATCCGCATACCATCGCTGCATGCCCCTCGGCGCCGAGAGCGGGAGCTGCAGTACCAGCGATTCGTCAGCGCCGGGCTTGCTGCGGCGAAGCTGCCAAATGCCAAAACACCTCGAAGAGAGCTCCCGCCCCTGACGGCGGGGCGCTAACCTAGCTGACTTTGCATCGTGCTATACTTCGCCACACTATGAGCATCGTGGTCTTCGGCAGCATCAATATGGACTTGGTGGCCAGGACGGCGCGCCTGCCGGCTCCTGGCGAGACGGTGGCGGGCAGCGCCTTCACCACTGTGCCTGGCGGCAAGGGCGCCAACCAGGCAGTTGCCTGTGCCCGGCTCGGCGCGCCCACGCTGATGGTGGGCCGCGTGGGCGACGACCCGTTCGGCGTCGAGCTGCGGGCGGCCTTACGGAGCGCCGGCGTGGACGATAGCGGCGTCGCCGTCACCACGGGCGCCTCAGGCATCGCACAGATCGCGGTGGACGGGACGGGCCAGAATACGATCATCGTTGTGCCCGGCGCGAACGGCGCCGTGGGCGCGGAGGATGTGGCCCGCCTCGACGCCGCCCTCCCCGGAGCGAAGGCGCTGCTGCTACAGCTCGAGGTGCCGCTCCACGCGGTGGCCGAGGCCGCCAGGGCCGCCCGCCACCACGGCGTGCCGGTGATTCTCGACCCGGCGCCGGCCCCCAGCACCGGGCTTCCGGACGCACTCTACCGTCTGGCCGACATCCTCACCCCGAACGAGAGCGAGGCGGAGGCGCTGGTGGGCTTCGCCTTGGAGAGCGACGAGGACATGCGCAGGGCCGCCGAGCGCCTGCGGGCCCGCAGCGGCGGCGCCGTCCTGCTCAAGCGCGGCGCCCGCGGCGGCCTGCTGCTCGATGACTCCGGGGAGCTCTGGCTACCGCCTTTCCACGTGACGGTGGTGGATACCGTGGCCGCCGGCGACGCCTGCAATGCTGGCCTGGCCGTGGCGCTGGCCGAAGGCCGCCCTCTGGCCGAGGCGGCCCGCTGGGGGATGGCCGCCGGGGCCGTCGCCGTCACCAGGCCCGGCGCCCAAGCGGCGATGCCAACGCGCGAGGAACTGCTGGCGCTGCTCGGTGAGTCCTAGTGGCTGTATGGCTTGGTCCGTAGTTATACTGGTTCGCAGCGTTAGCACAGGGCTGCATCCCACTGCCGCCCCCCAAGCTTGAAGCTTGGGGGGGCGGCATAAATGCGCTGATCTGCCAACCTTGCGAACCAGTGCAGCCGGGGCGGAGGCGTCACTGGGAGGCGGGCGCAGAGCTCTCGCTGGGGTAGTTGCCGAGCTGAAGGATCGCCTCGCGCACCTCGTCTGCCGCGCTCTGCCAGGTAGCGCGGAACCTGACGTGGGCCTTGGGGTAGAGCGGCTCGCCGAAGCGCACCAGCGCCCTGGCCGGGCGCGGGATGACCTTGCCTTTGGGCATCACTTTTGTGGTGCCGCCAATATAGGTGGGGATCACCGGCGTGCCGGGGAACTCCGCGATCAGGCGGCCGATGCCGGCGCGGAAGGGTCCGAGGCTCCCATCTTTGCTGCGGGTGCCCTCGGGATAGAGGAGCAGCACGTAGCCCTCGCGGAGGGCGCGGGCGGCGTGGCGCAGCGGATCTTGCCCGCCGCGACGGTCGCGGGCGATGGGGATGGCATTGAAGAGCACCCGCGAGAAGTACTGGGAGGGCCCGCCCTGAAAGAAGTAGTCCTGTGCGGCCGCGGCCACGAAACGCGAGCGGAGCTCTTTGGGCAGCGCCGCGAAGATCACGGCCGTATCGGCGTGGCTCTGGTGGTTTGCCGCGATCAGGAAGGCGCCCTCGGCAGGCAAGTGCTCGCGCCCCTCCACCTGCAGGCGCGAGTAGAGCTGCGTGAAGAGGACGAACAGGCCAGGAGCAAAGCGCGCCATCAGATGCTGGCTCTTGTAGAGGCTCATCGGGTGCTCCACGCAATGTTAGTGTGGGGTTCGAGAGGACGGCGCGCAGCGCTCATGCAGCATAGCGAACTCGAGGATGCAGCATACGGCTGCCCCGTGCTCATACCATCCCCGCCGCGTCGCGGCCAGGACAGCTCGCAGGTTGCCGTCTCAGCAGTGTAGGGCTATTTTACCGCAACTTGCCCGCCTCGATAACTGTGGACAGAGCCTCAACGCACGCCCCACAGCACCGCACGCCCACCCTCGATAGCGGCGATCAGCCGGCGCCCAGGCCCCAAAGCCGCGTCGCCAATCTCGCCCTCCAGCCGACCCACACATCCACCCTCCAGCGCACAGAACTGAATCCCGCCCTCATCCGAGGCGATGAGGTAGCGCTTAACGGCGGAGATGCCGAGGATCTCGCTGTCGGCGCCGAGTCGGAGTTGCGCCGGCTCGGCCGCGCCTTCGCGCACAGCGATCACCCTGCCGCCGCTCGTGCGGACCAGCAGCAACTCGCCGTCCGCGCTGTAGATCAGCTGGCTCACAGCAGGATCGGGCAGATCGCCCAGGCCAAGCTCCAAGGACACAGCCTCGCCCGTGGCAACCGTAAACACCCTGACATTCCCCTCGGCATCACCCACTGCGAGCAGGGAGCCATCAGGCGAGAAGGCCAGGGCCGTGGGAAGTTCCGCGGTCGCGAACGCTGCCTCGGCGCCGTTAGGCTGGCGCTGCACCAGCCGCCGCTCCTCCTCATCCACCCAGGCCGCCGCGGAGCCGTCGGCCGCGAAGGCGAGGACCGCGGGCGGGCGATCCATCGGGGCACCTGCGTCGAGGCCCGGCGGGATACCGTCGATCTCACTCAAGATCTGCCCGCTCGCCACGTCCCAGGTGATCACCTTGATCAGGCCCACGGCGACGCAGCCGTAGCGGGCCAACGCCGAGATGCGCGAGCCATCCGGGCTGTAGCGCAGGCGCGAGAGCGAGAAGACGAAGTCGTCGGGGTTGGTGGTGAGCACGGCGCGGCGCTCGCTCGTGATCACATCCCAGAGCTCGATCTGGCCAACCGTCCGGCCCGTGCCGTCGCTAACCGCAGTGGAGAGCGCCATCGTCGCGCCCTCAGGGCTGAAGGCGACCGCCTCGTAGCCAGGAAGCTCGATCTCGACGGGCGCGCCGCCGGCGAGCGGCACCACGCGCACCAGGCTGCCGGAGCTCAGCGCCACCTGCCCGCTGTGGTGGCTGAAGACAGCCTCGTAGCTTGCATCGTCCTCGTAGATGGCGCGTCCATCGTTGGTGGTAGTCACCCGCACGCCGCCGGGAGGACAGTCGCCGAGCAGCGGCGCGAGCGAGGCGAGAGCGCTCGCGTCTGGGGCAAAGCTGAGCCCTTCGGGGGGCCAGTACTCGGCGGAGCGGCTCACAGAGGGGAAACGCTCGATCTCAGCGCCCGCCGCGAGATCCCAGACGATCAGGTCGGGGCCGGCAACGATCAGCAGGTGTGCGCCGTCGGCGCTGAAGGCGCTTACCGCCTGATCCTCCACCGGCACGCTCGTCTGCAGCGCGCCATCAGTCAGGGCGTAAAGCTCGACTGCGCGATCCACGCTCACGGCGACCAGGGCGCCATCGGGCGAGAAGGCGGGGGCGGCGCCGACAAACTCGGCGACCAGCGCGCCGTCGGCGGCGTAGATGCGAGTGGTGGCCGGAGCATCGTAGGGCGTCTCCGTTGTGGCGACGTGGCGCCCATCCGGGCTCCAGACGGGCGCGCCGCCCACGAGTTCGGCGATCAGCGCGCCGTCGGCCGCGCCCCAGAGCCACGCCAGCTGCTCCGCGCCATAGGGATGGGTGCTGGTGGCGAGGGTCGCGCCGTCGGCGCTGAAGCGGGGCCCCCATCCCTCAAGCTCGGCGATGAGCGAGGCGTCGGCGGCGCGGCGCAGGATCGTGCGTTCGACGCCCTCGGAGGTGAACAGGCTATGGGCGAGCAGGGCGCCATCGGGCGAGAAGCCGAGGCTGTTGGTGTAGCCCACCTGGTCGAGGCGCGCCGGGGCCAACCCCGGCAGGCGCAGCCAGGCCAGGCCCGCGGTGGTGCCCACTACCAGCGCCTCGTCGTCCGGCGTAAAGGCCATGCCGTTGGCCCGCCCTAAGCCAACGCTGCGCAGCGGCGCGAGCCGCCCGGCCGTGGTCTCGTCGAGCAGCTCAGTGGGGAGAGACGGGGTGGCCGTGGGCTCGGGGAGCAGCGGCGCCGCTGTGGGCGGCGCGGGCGTGGCCGTCGCGGCAGGCGTCGCGGTGGCGGCCGGCGCCGTGCTCGTCGGGGCAGGCCCATCGGTGGGCACGGCGGCAGCGGGGGTGGGCGCGGCCGCCGAGGTAGGTGGAGGCGGAGGGGCCGGCGGCGAGCACGCGGCAAGGAGCAGGAGCAGCGTCGCAGCAAGAGCGCGGGCGGTGGGGCGCATGTCGGGCCTCCAAGATTTGGGTGGCAGACAAGGGCGCCCACGGCGGGGCGCCCCAACATCCGTCAGCCACATCAATCGGTCAGGCCGCTAGGCGGCCGCGCCCTCCTCCCGGAGCTTCTGGAAGGCCGCCTCGTTGTAGCGCAGGATGGGCTGGCGGGCGGCGCGCACCTCGTCGAGGCGGCGCACCGGCGCCTTCGTGGGGGCCTCGTGGAGCAGCTCGGGCGTCTCCACCGCCTCGCGGGCGATCGAGCGCATCGCCTCGATGAAGCTATCCAGGGTGCGCTTGCTCTCCGTCTCGGTCGGCTCGATCATCAGGGCCTCGGGCACGATCAGGGGGAAGTAGATCGTCGGCGGGTGGAAGCCGTAGTCGATCAGCCGCTTGGCGATATCGAGGGTGCGCACGCCCTTCGCGCCCTGGATCTGGCCCTTCAGCACGGTCTCATGCATGCAGATGCGATCAACCGCTTGGGGGTAGAGATCCTTCAGCTGGGCGCGGACGTAGTTGGCGTTGAGCACGGCCACCTCGCTCACCTCGCGCAGCCCTTCCTCGCCCAAGGTGCGGATGTAGGTCCAAGCCCGCACGAGCATGCCGAAGTTGCCGTGGAAGGCCTTCATTCGGCCGATGCTCTTCTCAGGCGTGAAGAGCTCGTAGCCGCCGTTCGCCGCCCTGCGGGCGCGCGGGCCGGGGAGGAAGGACGCAAGAGCCGCTGTGCAGCCGACAGCGCCGGCGCCGGGGCCGCCGCCGCCGTGGGGCGTGGTGAAGGTCTTGTGC
>DAOUGF010000658.1:0-10347 GCA_034429295.1 Chloroflexaceae bacterium | reverse complement strand
CGACACGATAGCACAGTTCCGCCGGCGCTGGCATGCCCCTTGCACGATCGAGGATGCGCGCAGCCCGGCTGCGCGCGTGTCGCCTCTTGTAAGGGAAGGAAGCGGGCCAGCATGACCTCCGCCCCAACCTTCGACGATCCACTTTGGTATAAAGACGCGCTCATCTACGAGCTGCATGTGCGGGCCTTCGCCGATAGCGACGGCGACGGCATCGGCGACTTCCCCGGCCTGACCCAGAAGCTCGCCTACCTGCAGGATCTCGGCGTGACCGCGATCTGGTTGCTGCCCTTCTACCCATCGCCGCTCAAGGACGACGGCTACGACATCGCCGACTACACCGCCGTGCATCCCCGCTATGGCACCCTCGCCGACTTCAAGCTGTTCCTGCGGGAGGCCCATCGCCGCGGCCTACGGGTGATCACCGAGCTGGTGCTGAACCACACCTCCGACCAGCACCCATGGTTCCAGCGCGCCCGCCGCAGTAAGCCCGGCTCGACCCATCGGGACTTCTATGTTTGGAGCGACGACCCTGAGCGCTACAACGAGGCCCGTATCATCTTTCAGGATTTCGAGCCCTCCAACTGGACCTGGGACCCGGTGGCCGGCGCCTATTACTGGCACCGCTTCTACGCCCACCAGCCCGACCTCAACTTCGATAGCCCCCATGTGCGCCGCGCGATCTTCCGCGTGGTTGACTTCTGGCTGAAGCTCGGCGTGGACGGGCTGCGCCTCGACGCCGTGCCCTACCTCTACGAGCGGGAGGGCACCACCGGCGAGAATCTCGTTACCACCCACACCTTTCTCAAGGCGCTGCGGGCCCATATCGATCGGCGCTTCCCTGGCCGTATGCTGCTGGCTGAGGCTAACCAGTGGCCCGAGGACGCGGTCACCTACTTCGGCGACGGCGACGAGTGCCATATGGCGTTTCACTTCCCACTCATGCCGCGCCTGTTCATGGCGACGCAGATGGAGGACCGCTTCCCCGTCATCGACATCCTCTCCCAGACGCCGCCGATCCCGGAGAACGCGCAGTGGGCGCTCTTTCTGCGCAACCACGATGAGCTGACCCTGGAGATGGTCACCGACGAGGAGCGGATCTACATGTACCGGGCCTACGCCCGCGACGAGGAGGCGCGGGTCAATCTCGGCATCCGCCGCCGCCTCGCCCCCTTGATGAACAACAACCGGCGCAAGATCGAGCTGATGAATGGCCTGCTCTTCGCCCTACCGGGCACCCCGGTGCTCTACTACGGCGACGAGATCGGCATGGGCGACAATATGTTCCTCGGCGACCGCAACGGCGTGCGGACGCCCATGCAGTGGAGCCCCGACCGCAACGCCGGTTTCTCCAGGGCCAACCCGCAGCGCCTCTTCCTGCCGTTGGTGGTGGACCACGAGTATCACTTCGAGACGGTGAACGTCGAGGCGCAGCAGCGAAACCCTCACTCGCTTCTGGCCTGGATTCAGCGCCTGATCGCCCTGCGCAAGCGCTTCCACTGCTTCGGCCGCGGCACGCTGGAGCTGCTCCACCCCGGCAACCCGCGGGTGCTGGCCTTTGTGCGCCGGCTGGATGATGAGTGCGTGCTGGTGGTGGCGAACCTCTCGCGCTTCGCTCAGATGGTCGAGCTCGACCTGCAGGCGTTCGCAGGGATGGTGCCCGTCGA
Source organism: Chloroflexaceae bacterium (assembly GCA_034429295.1). GTDB lineage: Bacteria > Chloroflexota > Chloroflexia > Chloroflexales > Chloroflexaceae > OHK40. Next base: position 8,683 of record DAOUGF010000658.1, on the reverse strand, counting down.
GATGTTTGGGCGCGACGAGTTTCCGGCTGTTGGCGAGGAGCCGTACCGGATCACGCTCACACCCCACAGCTTCCTCTGGTTTGCACTCTCGCCCCAGCCTACCGAGACGACGGATCAGCTCACCCAGGCGGGCAAGTTGCCCACACTCGCAGTCACGGGATCTTGGGACGAGGTTGTGATCGGCAAGGGGCAGGAGGCGCTGCGGGATCTGCTCCCCGACTATCTGCAGCGCTGCGCCTGGTTCGGCGGCAAGGCCCGGCCCATCCTCGGGCTGCGGCTGCTGGAGGCGATCCCGGTGCCGATCGAGCGTCAGAGCGCCTACCTGACGCTCTGGCAGGTGGAGTACGCCGTGGGCGAGGCGGAGAACTATCTGCTCCCACTCGCGTTGGCGACCGGTCGTCGCGCCGCCGAGCTGGAGGCCGGCTCGCCCGAAGCGGTCGTGGCGCGGCTCTGCTTCCAGCGGAGGGGCGGAGCGGCTGAGGGGTTGCTCTACGATGCGGTTTGGGAGCCGGCCTTTGCCCAAGCGCTCCTGCGTCTCGCCGGGAGCCGGCGCCGCTTGGTCGGGCAGCGGGGCGCGCTGGCGGGCACGGGCTCGCGGCGGGCCGATGGGCGGCGGTCGCCGATCTCGCGGCGGGCGCCCACCCCACGCCTCGTGGCTGGCCCGCAGAACAACAGCTCGGTCGCCTTCGGCGAGCAGCTGATCATGAAGTTGCTGCGCCACATCGATGGGGGGACGAGCCCTGAGCTGGAGATGGGGAGCTTCCTCACCGCCCGCGGCTTCCCTCACGCGCCGCCGCTGATCGGCGCGCTGGAGTACCACACCGGCGCGGGCAAGCCGACTACGCTGGCTGTCCTGCATCGCTACGTGGCCCACCGGATGAGCGGGCGCGATCTGGCGCTGCAGGCGCTCGACGATTGTCTCAGGCGCGCCCGCAGGCGCGCGCCCGCGCTGCCGCCGCCCTCGCCCTGCGCAGATCTGCTGCTCGCCCTCGCTGACGGCGAGGGGAGCGGCGAGGAGGAGGCGCTGCTGGGCGACTACCAGGAGACAGCGGCGTTGCTCGGGCGACGGACCGCCGAGCTCCATCGGGCTCTCGCCGGCGACGGCGAGGATGAGGCGTTCGCACCCGACGGCTTCACCCCCTTCGCCCAGCGGGCGCTCTACCAGGCTCTGCGCAACCTCGCCGGGCGCACCCTCGGCGCGCTACGGCGACAGCTGGCGGGCCTGCCTGAGGAGGCGCGGGCCGACGCGAAGGCCGTGCTCGCCGCCGAAGCGCCGATCCTGGAGCGTTTCGCGGCCGTGCTACGGCGCCCCATTCGCGGGCGGCGCATCCGCGTTCACGGCGACTACCATCTGGAGCAGGTGCTGCACACCGACGACGATCTGGTGATCATCGACTTCGAGGGCGAGCCCTCGCGCCCGGCAGCCTACCGGCGGCTGCGCCACTCACCGCTGCAGGATGTGGTCGCGATGGTGCGCTCGTTCTTCGATGCGGCGACGACCGCGGCTAGCGCTTCTGCCCACCGCGCCGACGATGAGCAGGTCGCCCACGCCTGGGCCCAGTACGCCGCGGCGGCCTTCCTGCGGGCCTACATCGCCGCGGCCGCCCCGGACGGCATGATCCCCGAGGAGCGCGACGAGCTGGAGCTGCTGCTCGACATCCTCTTGCTGGAGCGCGCGCTCTACGAGGTGCAGTACGATCTGAACAACCGGCCCGAGCGGGTGGGCATCGCGCTGCGTGGCGTGCGGATGATGCTTACGGAAGGCGTGCGCCGGTAGCGGGGGCGGCCTTGCGGCGGTTCTGAGCTGCGAGCCGCTCGACCAGCGCGAGATCCTCGACGAGCTGCGGGTCGTCGGGGGTGAGCGCCTGCGCCTCCCGCAAGGTGATCCTGGCCTCGTCGTAGCGTTTGAGCTGGGCGTAGGCGAGGCCGAGGGCCCGCCGGGCCGTGGCGTCCCGCGGCGACTCCTGAACGGCTCGCTCCCAAGCGTGGGCGGCCATGTACCACATGCCGCGATTACGATAGAGAATGCCTGCGTTGTAGGGCTCGCCGCCTGTGGAGATCCCCTCGATGGTCAGGCGGGCCTTCTCGCCGTAGAAGTCGCGGTGGCTCATGACGCTCAGGGCGATGTAGCCGGCGTAGATCACCAGGTTGCAGAGCATGGCGCCGCCGAGCGAGCCGGCGGCCGCCAGCGGCTCCGCCCTCTGGCTGCTCAGCTCCGGGAGCGATAGGGCGGCCGCGCCCACCATCCCGGCCAGGACCACCCAAGCCACCGTCATCAGCAAGCCCAGGATCAGCGTGACCCAGTTGGTGATATAGGCCCAGCGCTGGCGGCGGAAGAGCCCGAGCGTGGTGGACCCGCAGAAGGCGACGCCGACGAGTGCCGCGGCGATCGCCGACACCAGCGGGATGATCGGCAGCTCGAGCCCGAGGCTCGCGGCCTGGGTCGTGAGGATCACAATGGGGATGATCAGCAGCACGCTGCCTATCAGCCCGCCGAGCGTGCTCAGCGCCCAGAGGCCGGCGAGGATCGTGAGCGCCACTGAGCGCTTGTCGCGGGGCTGCCGGCGCACCATCAGGCTCTTGCGGCAGGAGCGGCAGCTGCGCTCGCTCAGGCGCGTGACCGCGCCACAGTAGGGGCAGGGCTCCTCTAGCTCCATATCCTCGATCCGGATCGCTGGCATGGCCATAGGAGTGCCTTCCAGCGCATCCGGGTTGAGGGAGATCGTCGCCCCCGTTGCGGGCGGGGCGGGCAGCCAGAGGGCGGGGGTCTGGGGAGCGGGGGCCGGGGCTGGTGCGGCAGCGGGCGCAGCTGGTGTGACAGGTGCGGCAGCGGGCGCGACCGGAGCCGCGGTTGGAGCGGCAGCGGGAGCGATGGGCGCAGCTGGCGTAGCAACGGGCGCAGGTGTGACCGGGGCTGGGGCGGCAGCGACAGCTGGAGCGGCGGGAGCGGCCGGGGGAGTGAGGCGGACGGTGCTGGCGCCGCTGGGCGCTGGCTGGCTATCGAGCAGCGCGAGGCCGCGGCGGGCGTGCTCGTTGGCCGGGTTGATCGCCAGCACATTCTCGAGGCAGACGCGCCGCTCGGCGGGGGTGGATACCACGCCTGAGAGCCAGAGCCAAGCGCTCTCGTTACGCTCGTCGGCCTCGAGCACCTTCAAGAGTGTCGCACGGGCTTCGTCGTGGCGACCGGCGCGGGCTGCGGCGATCGCTTGGGCAAGAGTGGCAGCGACAGTCATCAGCGCGCATCCTTATGAGGCCAATTGTTCCTTTCCCCAAGGGCTATTCTGCCATTCGGCCATTACCTGTTGGTAGACAGCCAGAGTGGAGCTGGCGATGCGAGGCCAGGTGTAGGTCTCGCGGATCTCCCGCAAGGCCGCGGCGGCGCGGACGCGGGCCATATCGGGGCGGATCAGGGCGGCGATCACGGCATCGGCGAGGGCCCCGGCGTTGTCGGCCGGCACCACCAGGCCGGTGACGCCGTCCTGCACCACCTCAGCGAGGCCGCCGGCGTCGCTCACCACCAGCGGGCAGGCGTTGGCCAGGGCCTCCAAGGCGACGATACCGAACGGCTCGTAGAGCGAAGGGAAGATCGCCAGGTCGGCGGAGTGGTAGAGCCGGTCGCGGTCCTCGTTGGTGATAAAGCCGGTGAACAGCACCGATGGCCCCAGCCCCAGGGCCTCGGCCTGGCCCTTCAGGGCCTCGAGATACTCGCCGGTGCCGGCGATGACCAAGCGGGCGGGCACCTTATGGGTCACGCGGGGCCAGGCGTCGAGCAGCACATGCAGGCCCTTCTCGTAGACGATGCGGCCCACGTAGAAGGCCAGGCGCTGATCATCATCGGCGAAGCGGCGGCGGAAGGCCAGCCAGTGCTCGGCATCCTCGAAGGGTGTGCCGCTGATATGCACGCCGTTGGGCACAACGTCGATCTTATCGGGCGGCGTCTGGAAATACTCGTGGACCTGCCGGGCCATAAAGTGGGAGCAGACGATCACCCGCCAGGCCTCGTAGGTGAGGCGCCACTCCAGATCGTTGATGCGTTGGGCGGCGCCACTATGGAGCCAGCCGCGGCCACGGCCGCGCTCGGTGGCGTGGATGGTGGCGATCAGGGGGATGCGCCACTCGTGCTTGAGGCCAATGGCGGCCTCGGTGGCCAGCCAGTCGTGGGCGTGGATGAGGTCGAAGCGACCATGCTCGGCCTGTAATGCGCGAGCCGCCTCCTGCAGTGCTGGGGCGGCTTGGGAGACGAAGGTCGGATAGTCGGCGCCGGGGGCGCTCGGCAGTTCCACGCGGCGCACCACCACGCCGTCTACCACTTCGCTGTGGGCGCCGTCGCGCAGGCGCGGCGCTACAACGGAGACGCGCACCCCTTGGCTGGCGAGGGCGGGGAGCAGTTCAGCGACATGGCGGCCGAGGCCGCCCACGATGTGAGGAGGGTATTCCCAGGCGATCTGCAGTACATGATGCATAGCGGGCGGATTATAGCATCGGCCAGTGGCCACAACAAGGCGACAGGGTGACAATATGGCAAGGTAGTAGGGGGACAATTATGACAGGGTGACAAGGTGATAGGGGAACAAGGAGACAGAGGGACAAGGGGACAGGGGGACCGGGGGACCGGGGGACACCTATCGGCGCCGTCAGGATGTCTGTAGGGCCGAAGCATTCGCCCAGCGAATGCTTCGGCCCTACACGACAGGTGCAATCACCTTGTCCCCTTGTCCCCAAGCCGGCAAGCGAAGCGCGGTCGGCGGTCGCCTTGTCCCCTTGTCCCCAAGCCGGCAAGCGAAGCGAGGCGGTCCCCTTGTCCCCTAGCCGAGCGAAGCGAGGCAGTCACGGATTCCTCCTTCGCCTCGTCATACATTTGGTTCGTTACTTCTGCTACAATGCTACCCGCTCGGCAGGAGAGTTAACTGCGGAGTAAAGGAATAAAGTGTGCAAAGTGCGCGCACGCCGCTTGCATAGGCGGGTGGCGAACTGCGGCTCTCCCCCTTGAGGCTTTCCATAGAGTGAGGACGCGATGACCCAGCCCCGGCCCCCCAAGGAGCAACTCCACGGCCTCCTGATCGCGGATGTCTCCATCCGCCAGCCAGTCTTCATCACCATGGTGATGCTGGCGATCCTCACCTTCGGCATCCTCTCCTTCCGCACCACCCCTGTGAACCTGCTCCCCGACATCGACATCCCCGTGATGTCGGTGACGGTGGCCTACCCCGGCGCCGGCCCGGAGAGCGTGGCCGACCAGGTGGTGCAGCCGATCGAGGATGCCGTGAACACCCTCGCCGGCTTGGAGGATATCACCTCGCAGGCTTCGGAAGGGCTCGCGATCATCATCCTGGAGTTCGAGGCGGGCAGCGACATCAACCGGGTTGATCAGGATGTGCGGGAGAAGGTGAACGCCGTGCTCCCCACCCTGCCGCGGGATGTGCGCCAGCCGGTCTTCCAGCGCTTCGACCCGAATCAGGAGCCGATCATGTCGGTGGCGGTGGCTGGCCTCGCCGGCCAGTCGCCCTTAGAGCTGCGCCACCGCGTGGACGAGGAGATCGTGCCGCTGTTGCAACGGGCCCAAGGCGTGGGCTCGGTGACGGTGAGCGGTGGCGAGACGCGGCAGATCAATGTGCTGATGGACCTGGAGAAGCTGCAGGCCTACGGCATCCTGCCGGTGCAGATCAGCAACTCGCTGCGCCAGGCCAACGCCAACTTGGGCCTCGGCTCGATCATCCAGGGCGACCAGGAGATCAGCCTGCGGGCCCCCTCGCTGCTCCAGACGCCTGAGGATATCGGCAAGATCCAGATCACCGGCACGAACTACCGGGTGAGCGACGTGGCCCGCGTGGAGGACGGCGTGGCCGAGCCCGAGAGCTACGCCCGCCTCGACGGCAGCGACGCGATCATCCTCGAGATCCGCAAGCAGACGGGCACCAACACCGTGACCGTCGCCGACAATGTGCGGGCGTCGCTTGAGGAGATCTTCGAGTCGCGCCCGGATCTCACTTACAGCATCCCCCAGGATCAGTCGGAGACAGTGCGGAGCTCGGTGAACAGCTCGATCGAGGAGTTGTTCTTCGCCGCCATCGCCGCCTTCCTGGTGGTGTTGCTCTTCTTCCGCAACCTGCGGAGCACGATCATCACCATGATCGGCCTGCCAGTGATCCTGATCGGCAGCTTCATCTTTATGCCCTTCTTCGGGCTGACGATCAACCTGATCACGCTGCTGGCCCTCTCGCTCTGCGTGGGCCTGGTGATCGACGACGCGATCGTGGTGCGCGAGAATATCTTCCGCCATCTCGAGCGGGGCGAGAGCGCCAGGGTGGCCTCCTCCAAGGGCACCTGGGAGGTGGGCCTCTCCGTGGTGGCGATGACGCTCACGATCGTGGCGGTGTTCGTGCCGGTGACCTTCGCCGAGGGCACGGCCGGGATCGTCTTCAAGTCGTTCGGCCTTGTGGTGGCGACGGCCATCCTGCTCTCGCTGGTCGAAGCCTTCACCCTGGCCCCGATGATGTCGGCCAACGCCTTCCCCAACGCCGGGGTGAAGCATAAGCCTCACGGTGAGCATCAGGGCGCTCTCCCCGACATCAAGCTCGACCATATCGAGGGCGAGAACGCCGAGCGGGACGCGGCCCTGCTCGCCGAGGCGCGGGAAGATCCCGGCCGCATGGGTCGGGCCTACGGCCGCCTGCTGGCCTGGACGCTGCGCAGCACCCGCAACCGCCTGGTGGTGGTGGGCATCGCCGTGGCCGTGCTGCTGCTGAGCCTGGTGGTCGCCAGCGGCCTGAAGTTCAGCTTCTTCCCCGATCAGGACCCCCACGAGTTCATGATGGGCTTCGAGGCGCCGCCCGGCACCACCCTGGCTGAGACCGACAGGCTGGCCCGCCAGGCGGAGCAGGTGCTGCTGGCCGACCCCGCCGTGGAGACGGTGATCGCCAACGTGGGCTTTTCCGGCAACCCTGAGCGGGTCGAGTTCTTCGTGAGCCTGGTGGGTACCACCCCCACGCTGCCCACCCAGGAGCGCCTGCGGGAGCAGCTGACCTTCCTGCCCCGCCTCTCCTTCGCGCTGCCGAGCTTCCAGCCCACCAGCACCGGTGTTGCCGGGCGCGAGCTGCAGGTGAGCCTGCAGACCACCAGGCCGCTCAGCGAGATCGCCCCGGTGGTGCAGGCCGTGCAGGCCGAGCTGGTCGCGACCGAGGGGCTGGTGGATGTTGACACCAACTATCAGACGGGCAAGCCTGAGCTGCGCTTCATCGCCGACCCTGGCCGGATCGGTGAGCTTGGAGTGACGAATGACGATATCGCCAGCTCGGTGCGGGCCCTGATCAACGGCGATACGGCCACGGTGCTGCGCCAGAACGGCGTGGATACCGATGTGGTGGTGCGGCTTGAGGAGGAGGATCGCAGCGGCGTGGAATCGCTGGGCGCGATCAGCATCCCCACCCGCTCGGGAATCGTGCCGCTGAGCGCTCTCGGTAGGGTGGAGCTGGCCTCGAGCCCGGTGACGATCCGCCGCTTCAACCGGCTGAATCAGGTGCTGATCGGCGCCAACCTGGCCGAGGGCTACAACCTCAGCGATCTGCAGGCTGCGATCGAGCCGCGCATCAACGCCCTCGGCATCCCCGACGATGTGGTGGTGACCTACACCGGCACGCTCGAGCAGACGACCGAGGGCTTCGAATCGCTCTACCTGGCGATGGCCCTGTCGGTGCTGTTCGTCTACATGGTGCTCGCTTCGCAGTTTGGCTCCTTCACTCAGCCGATCGTGATCATGATGGCGATGCCCTTCAGCTTCATCGGCGCTTTCCTGGCCCTGCGGCTGATCGGGATCGACCTCGATATCACCGGCATGATCGGCCTGATCATGCTGCTCGGTCTGGTGGTGAAGAACTCGATCCTGCTGGTTGACTTCGCCAACCGCCTGCGGAAGCTGGGCCTGGAGAAGCACGACGCCCTGCGGCTCGCCGGCGCCATCCGCTTGCGCCCGATCCTGATGACCTCGCTCGCGCTGATCGCCGGTGCGGTGCCCACGGCGCTGGGCATCCACATCTTCTCCGCGGGCGAAGGCAGCGAGTTCCGCAAGGGCCTGGCTTGGGTGCTGATCGGCGGGCTGACGACCTCGACCGCGCTGACCCTACTGGTGGTGCCCACGGCCTACAGTCTGCTCGACTCGCTCACCACGCGCATCACGGCTTGGGCTCGGCGCCGGACCCCTGCGGCTGAGGTGGGGGTGAGGGGGGCTTTGGATCGCGAAGTTCGCGAAACGTAGCGGAACGAAGTGGCGCGCAGCGCTTAAGACGCGAAACGAAGGTTCGAACCTTCGAAAAGGGGGCTTTGGATCGCGAAGTTCGCGAAATGGAGCGAATGACGCGAAACGAAGGTTCGAACCTTCGAAAGGGGGCTTTGGATCGCGAAGTTCGCGAAATGGAGCGAATGACGCGAAACGAAGGTTCGAACCTTCGAAAAGGAAGACGCGAAACGAAGGCGCGAAAGCGCGATATAGATGCGAAAGCTACGAGCAACAGGATTAAGGAGATCGTCCGTGCCACAGAAAATCATTCCAACGCTGGCGCTGTTGGCGCTGCTGGGCGGCTGCGCGGCGGCCTCGGCGACACCCAGCGCCCCTGAGCGGGCTCCCACAATGGTGCTGCCCACCAGCGCGCCCGCCGGCAGCAGCGCGGGCGCCGCGGAGGGGACTGCC